>JAKEIJ010000143.1 GCA_022545805.1 Nitrosotalea sp.
AGTTTGTATCTAGATTAAATGATAGAACAAATTGATTGTATCAGATGAAGACGGTCAAACATTGGTAAAGACTGCACGCCTAATTGTTACGAGATACATCAAAGATGGAAAAAAAATCGAACTATCAAATGACATAAAATCCAAGTTTTCATTCAAGTCAGGAGTTTTTGTTACACTAGACAAAAAAGAAAACCTAAGAGGATGTATAGGATTTCCAACTCCTGACAGGATGCTGCACCAGTCTCTTGTAGACGCCTCCATTGCATCATCTACAGAGGATCCTCGTTTTCCTCCGGTGGAATTACAGGAACTCGATGATATCACATTTGAAGTTACCATATTGACTCCGCCTATTGAGATCAAAGTCAATGACACCTTAGAGTATCCCAAAATGATAAGGATAGGCAGGGATGGGCTCATTGTAAAATGGGAGCTTGGATCAGGATTGCTTTTGCCGCAGGTTCCTGTTGAATATGGCTGGAATGAGACAGAGTTTCTAAATCATACCTGTGAAAAAGCTGGAGCGCCTTCTAGCCATTGGAAACAAAAAAGTGTAAAGATTTCAAAATTTGAGGGAATCATATTCAAAGAGACAAAACCAAACGGGCCTGTCAAGAGACTAGAATTATAGAATTTTTCCTTCAACTGCATCAAGTGTGATCTCTTTGTTTTCTTGCAACAAGTCATAATCATCTTTGCTTATAACAACTAGAGGAATATTTGATATTGCACATCCAGATGCTGTTGTCAGATCAGCCTTTATGCAGATCATGGCAAGTGGTGCACAGTTGTTATACTTTAGAGAATACAAAGTATATGCACCAACACTGCTTCCTATTCCAAAAGGAAATGCAAGAATTTTGTCTCCAATTGATTTTCCAAAGAGATCATGTTTTTTGTCATGTACTATACCTGTTTTTTTATCAATTCCACCAAGAAAGTTTATTGGGTTTTTAGCTACAAGTAGTGGGCCTTTTGTTTTTCCCCGAACAATTACCTTGACGTTCATCTTGTCTCCTCCTCCACAATTCTTTTTAGACTTTTTAGATTTACATCAACCTTGTTAGAACTTTTCAGATAGTATGCTCCCTTGACACTGTTTGTAACAACAGAATCTACTTCTTTGTTATCAACTAGTGGAGACAGACAAGTACAGCAGTCATACAAGATTTCTCCCCCTGCTCGTTCTATTTCCTTTGAATATCCCAAATTTCTTATTTGTCCTTGAATCGCACGAGGACAAAATATCATACAACGCTTTTGAAATGACCTTCCCTTTAACATTGAAGCAAGATCGCCAATCTCATCAATGCCTAGTTGAGGACTGCCCAGTGTTATCAGATCGCCTTTCTCAGAAGTGTTAAGTTCATCATGAATTTTTTGCATCTCATTTTTATCAAAATCAATCTTCTCACCTTCTTCTTCGCCAAATGTGAACATACCACACGCACCAGAAGTACCCATTCCAGCACATAATGATTTACAGCTTCGCCTGTCAAGACCATTTACACCGGATAAGGCAACTGAGCTGCCTGCAACTTTGCCTGCAAAGTATCCAAGCATTCCATAGGTAAGTTCATCACGCGATTCTACCTTCATACGAATTGTCAAATTGGGTTTTCTTAAGTTGTCATCTCTCAGATCAGAGTATGGACTCTTTCCCGTAAGTGCGCTGGCAAGAGCACTAAATGCACCTTCTTTGTTTGTCTTGAGTCCAGAAAACGAATTTGCATAGATTGCAGCGTTGCTTTCTGCAAAAGAAACGTGAGTTCCTTGTTTTGGAACATCAAAGATTTCATATGGAATACAAGAATATGATGGAATGACTCCCATTTTTTCATAGGAATTCTTGATGCTTCGTTGATTTTCAATGAACTTGTCATCAAGATGATATCGTGAAACCGAATCAAAATCAAATCCCATTGGGTTTACTGTTGTTTTTACCTTGAATTTAGCATCCTGGCTTAGATGTGCAAGAAATTCTTTTCCTGCATCCCCTATTGTATTATAATTGACCCCAGACAAATGAGCCCACTCGATTGGAATTAATCTATCTGCACCTGACGCTTCCCCAATTGCTACAAGAGTACGATATGCAAGAGCAAGAGTTTCGCCTTGCTTTCCATCAAGTGCTGCTTCCTCTTCTCTTGTTAGTTCCAATACACGCCTTTGTTATAACAGATATAATACTTGTGTGTTCACGATAACATCAATTGGAAAAGATCAGAAGAATTTTAGACGGTATGATCTCAACAATGAATTCTGTCAAGCCACCTCGTATGACGGCTCTCAGGGAATTACGCGAGGCTGAAAATGGAAGCCCCCTAAGTATCTTGATAGGTACAATATTATCTGCAAGAACAAGAGATGAGAGCACAGCAGCTGTAGTCAAGGTGTTGTTCTCAAAATACAAGACTGCAAATGCGCTTGCAAGAGCAAAGCTTTCAGATGTTGAAAAGATAATCAAGCGAACGGGTTTCTATCATGTAAAAGCAAAAAGAATAATCGAGGTTGCATCAATCATAGATTCAAAATATTTAGGAAAGGTCCCTAAGACCATGGAAGATTTATTGAGTTTGCCCGGAGTTGGAAGAAAGACTGCAAATTGTGTTCTAGTTTATGCTTTTGACGAACCTGCAATACCTGTTGATACACACGTACATCGAATTTCAAACAGACTAGGACTGGTCCAAACAAAAATTCCAGAAGAGACAGAGATCGAATTGATGAAAAAAATTCCACGCGAACATTGGCTCAGGATAAACGATACTTTTGTCATGTATGGACAAAATATTTGCAAGCCAATTTCACCGATGTGTTCTGTCTGTCAGATAAAAAAAGACTGTAACTATTACAAAAATATCAAAAGCTAGGGCGATTTATTTTCAGAGACTTTTTTTGCTTCTTCTGTTCGTTTCTTTGTTTTTAACAATACAACAATCAATGTTACTGTTACTGCAAGTACCATAAATGGCATGTAGAATATGATATTTTGAGATGGGTCTCCAGAAAGAATACTAAAAGTCAATGCCCCAGATTCTACTGGCGGGGGATCAGAAGCTGAGTTCATTC
>JAKEIJ010000144.1 GCA_022545805.1 Nitrosotalea sp.
GAATTATCATAGAGATTTTGATATTTATTCTCTACCATCATAAGAGTGTCATATGTTTTTTTGAGTTCATCATATTTTTTTTCTAATTCTGTTTCCGTATGCTTTATTTTTTCAAGCGATTCATGCATCAGGGATATATCTTGAATTGTAATTAGATAGATATTGGATTCTTCATTTTCCTTACCTATTTTTGCACCTTTGCACAAACCAAAAAATGTTTCATTGTTATTTTTTATCAACTGTAATTCTATTAACGGTCCAATTCCCTTTTCTACCATCTCCTTGAAACCATCAAGTGCAGTTTTTTTGTATTCAAGTGTGATAAAATCAAAACATGGTTTACCGACAACATAACTTTTCAAATATCCAAAATGTTCCAACATGCGTTTATTTGCATCAATGATTATCCCATTTCCATCTAGGGTGCACACAAGATCAGGAGTTATTTCATAAAATGTCCGATATATCTGATCAAGTATACGAGACGGAATCATGTCATATTCCCTGTAGTGTAATATTGCTTTTAGTTATTAAGATCTTAGTCAACAAGATGAAATCATCAGGCAGGTTTAATGAGACAGATGTGTGTACGGTACTTTGACATTGATGACAACCCCAAAAATACTTCATTGATCATTTTTCCTATATTTTTTGCCCGTATTTTTATCAAAATAGATGAATGTACACTCGTGATTGGGACAATGATATATGCCAGAACCTGGGTCAAACTCGATTAGTACAAAGTCACAGTCTGGACAATTAAGTGTCATCAGTGCACTAGTCCGGGACCCTTATTTAAAAAATTTAGTCAAATTTTAAGAAAAAATGTCAAAAACAAATGATTTCTACAGAAAAGATTTAGTTTATTCACCTAGCTACATCAGATACATTGGATATTTTTCAGTGCTATGAGATACTTGGGTTAAAGCATGGCGCATCGGTACAGGAGATAAAACAGGCATACCGAGAACTTGCATTACGATACCATCCAGACAAAAACTCAGCAAAGGAAAGCCAGACAAGATTTACCCAGATTACAGATGCATACCAAACCCTCAGGATGCAGAAGAAAAAAACTGAAAATGTAACGCAAAAGTTTGACGATATTTATCCAGAAGAGGCAGTGTTGTCATATGAGCAGGCCCAGACACTTGCTGCAAAGTCCCAGTATGAAGAAGCAATTCCATTTTATGACAAGGCTTTGGACAGACTACCGCGATACGCAAATGCTTGGCTCAAAAAAGGTGATGCCCTGTACCACTTGAAAAGACATGAAGAAGCACTAGAATGTTTTGCTAAAGTTTTACAAATAAATCCTGAATCAGCAGATGCATGGAACTTGCAAGGAATATGTCTGTCAGACCTGAAAAGATACGAAGATGCACTGGAATGTTTTGATGAGGCCACCATACTTGATCCAGCAAATGCTCCTGCGTGGAACTTTAAGGGTGTGTGTTTTTTTATTCTCGGAAGACTAGAGATGGCACTTGATTGTTTTGAAAGAGCCACAAAAATTCATCCAGAATTTACAGTTGCGTGGCAGAACAAGGGAGGTGTATTAATGAAGATAGGCAAAAAGAAAGAGGCCGACAAGTGTTATGAGAAAGCAAAGAAGCTAGGATGAATGTAGTTCACCCGTTATATAGAAAAAATCTACTTGGAAAAATTATCCATCATACCTTTTTTGTGGGCATGGATTAGATGAACTTCGAGTCCTTCACTAGAGTAGAAAACAGTATCGCATTCTTTGCAGGTTGGCATGGATAGGTTTAGGACCATTTTGATTTAATGGGTTTGATTGAATCGAAGCTATCTTTAGATCAAAATTTCTTTGATTATACAGAAAATACATAAGATACATAAAAAAATTACTTGAGCGTGCTGCCAACAAGTATGCCATCAGCCCAGTAGAACCCAGTCTTCCCATCAGGCAGGATATCATACGTGTATGTACCATTGTATGACACAAGACTTACACTCTTGATTTTAGAGCCATCAAGCAAATCTCCTGCATGCAAGTCTCCAAAGAACCTGCCATCCGCAGTAGGATGATTCTGTGAGACATCTAGTATTCTGGAATCATACAAGACCACGTGAACCATCTTGTGGTCTTGCGGAGACAGTGTTCTTCCAGTCTTTAGTATTGTACTAGTCTGCTTGTGTCCCAGACTGTCTTGTGTAAAGACCGCCATGCCAGGCTTCAAGTTTTGTACACTAGTTTGACCATCTGGTGTATCAATTACTGTATTTTCAGAAAGGCAAATAGGACATATCCTATCATGATGTTCTTTTTTCAAAAATGCTGCAGTGTTATTTTCAATCTTGACAAGTGTGAGATCTACTGTACACCCATTGCTTACAATA
>JAKEIJ010000145.1 GCA_022545805.1 Nitrosotalea sp.
CATACGGATAACCTTTCCAACTTTTTTTATTCAAGAGATTTTGAGTTGTAGCAATCAGAACAAACCTCAACTGTTTTGCTATGTTTTTTAGAATAATATGCAAAAAGTTCTCGGTGTAAATTACATATAAAACAAAGACCAAAATTCATGCATCGATATCAGACTAGTTCGTAATAGATTTTTTGATGGGACTACATTTTGAATTTATTTACAAAAGCAAACATGATAACACCTAGAACAAGCGATGCTCCAAACAAAGGCATTGCAGCAGGACCAAATTCAGGAACAGTTGCAGTCATAGTTTTTGTTTGGGTTACAATAAAACCATTAATTTTTGTACTTGCAACGATGTTAAAATCCCCAGATGTTGCAGTCGATGGAATCTTAAATGACAATGCAAAATTTCCATTTTGATCAGATTGTACAGTCCTGATAAGTATCAGATTTCCAGACGAGTCTTTAATTTGCAAGGCAACCAATGCATTTGGTTGTCCCGTTACTGTTCCACTTAGTTGAACTGTATCCCCACGAAGATAATGCTCCTTGTTTGTAGCAAGTACGATTGATTGTTCCTCCTGAGCAAACGAGTTCAAGACCCCAGGTAATACAAGCAGCATAATTACGCCGAGAGGCAAAAACCTACTCAAGGCCGACAAAGTATGATTGTTCATGGGACTGTGATGTTCCACCCTTGTTTGGCCAATCACTAAATACATTTGCATAGACGCTAGCAAGCCCAGTTCCAGACTGTGATGGAACATAATATGGAAGAATCACTTCAGATTGTCCAGGACTCAAGGTATACTGTGCAGATGCAGTTCCGAGACTACTGACATCGGAATCAAAGATATTTACGGTAACAAGAGATTGTGTATTTGCATCAGAGGCAAGCACCACTTTGACATATCCCATCTGCCCCCTCTGAATCATTGATACTGGATTCCCTTGCTGGTCGGTTGGTTGTACAGATAGGATTGCTACACCATTCACTCCAGTTGAGTTGTTTTCAATATCTGAAACACAGGAATTTACTCCATTTACAACAGTGAGTTGTCCCTTGATGTCGAAACAAGATTGGATTCTACTGTCTGCAAGTCCCGATGCAACATTTAGTTCATTGTTTAGACTTACCATTTGACCGTGATTTATTGTAGCATACTTGTAAAAGGTTGCAAGTGCTTGGCCTAGGCTTCCACCATTATCAATGACAGATCGCATGGCAGTGTTTGCAACTGTAATTCTTTGTTTCATGAAATTAAATTCGCTTTGGAATACAGAATGCGTTCTGTTATCATCTACAGTTGTAAGGAAATTGGCATATGCTACTTCAGGTGTAGTAGATGAACTTGCCTGAGCAAGTGTAGTAAGATCTTGCTTGAGTTGATTCGCAGCTGCTTGTCTTTGCTGTAAAACCAACTGTTGGTCAAGTTTTGCTGCGGTCTGGTTTCCTAGTATGTTTGCCACTTGCCTCTTTGACACCTCAATCTCTTGTAAAATTTTCATTGCAAGCGGGTTGTTTTGGAGGTCAGGTCCTGCCAAGGTTGTAAATTGGCTTGGATCAATCTTTGTGGTATTAACCACTGTACCTTGCCCATTGGTACTAAGGCTGGCAAGATTAACATTTACCAAGCCCACAGACTTGCTGCTTGTAGTTTGTCCAGTGCTATTTTCGTAAGCAAGTGCTAAAAGATGAGCCTGTGTAGGACTCATGAATAGCATAGAATCATTTTGTATCACTACACCAAGTGTGACTTGGGCCTTGTCATTTGTCAATGCAGTAGTCGAGATACCTTCAATGCCAGTCAATCCACCAGATGTACTGCTACAGCTATGCGGTTGTGGAGGTACATATGATGTCGGAAGCGTGGTTGTATCTTGAAGGTCTGCTGCAAGACAAGATTCTGCAGTTAGTGGGGTTCCTCCATTATTTGGCCAGTCAGAATATACATCAGCGTAAACATTTGCCAGACCCACTTGGACATCAGATGGAATGAAAAATGACAATGTCATTTGCGATGTGCCAGAGTTTACAATTGACTTGATTGAAGTTGTGCCAAGGCTACTTTGATTTGCATCAAAGAGATTCAAAGTCAATAGTGCAGGCATCTTTTCCCCAGAAGAGATTGAGACTTTTACAAATCCATTCTGACCCTTTGGCAAAATGGATACAGGATTTCCCTGCTGGTTTGTTATCTGCACGGAATCAATGGAAACGCCATGAGATTTTATCACATTAAACTCAGTTGAGTTTGTATATTTTTTGCCATAAACATTTGCAGTTACAATATTCTGGTAGACACCAGTCTGATATGTATTAGGTATCTTGAATTGTAACAAGCCAGTTCCATTTTCATCAGTAGTTATGGTTCTAGATATGATATTATCACCACCTGGATTTGATACCCCTACAGCAACAGTCTGCATGCTCAGACCTGGAAGATTGACTGAAAGTGTAACTACATCACCATATGCATAGTATGATTGATCAGTGTTCAATGATAATGAAGATGGAAGTGCGATAACAGCAGATGTCAAGGTACCAGAACTTATTGAATGCGAGTCATCTCCTCCATATGATGCAGTAATTGTTACTGCATTTGTAGAACCTGCAGGCGCAGTATAGTATACAGAGCATGTGTTAGATGAAAGTGTGCAAGAGGCTTGATCAAATGTACCACCAGCATTACCATCACTCCAGGACACATATCCAGTTACAATTGAGGCTATTGAAGCATCAGCAAGTGTTGCAGTAAGCTGTACCTTGGATCCTTGGGCCAATGTAACTGGGTTTGGTGTAAGAGTAGTCTTGGTATCATGTTTTGTAGTAATTGTCAGACCTGATGCACCAGCACTGCCAGAATAGTCGTTATTTGGAGCAAATGTAGCAGTAACTGTTACCAAGTTTGGTGTGTGTGAAGATGGGCTGTATGATACTGTACAGCTACCAGATGAAAGTTTACAAGAAGCAGGATTGAATGAACCGCCAGCATTACCATCACTCCAGGTTACAGTACCAGTAGGAATTGTTTGGGAATTGACAGTAGTGACAGAAGCAGTAAACTGTGTTGAAGATCCCAAATTTGTCTTTGCAGGATTTGGTGATACAATAGTACTTGTGTTTGGCAAAAGACTTGACACTAGAGTAAATATTCCATCACTTTTTGAAAATGGCCAGTCGCTGTTATAGTGGGCATTTACAGATATGCTGCCAGCATAGTTGGCAGGGGAAGTATATGTTACAGCACATTGGGCAGATGAAAGCGTACAAGTATTTGGATTGAATGTACCGCCAAGGTTACCATCACTCCATGATACGGTTCCTGTTGGAGTAAGTGGTGCGCTAAAAGTATCTACAAGTGTTGCGGTCAATTGCACTTGAGAACCTTGTTTCACTGTTGATGAACTTGACGTGACGGTAGTTGTGATATTGTGAAGTACTGTTGATGTCAGTGAAGTTGTTGCAGAACTACCAGTGTGAGTATTGTCTCCACCATAGCTGCCAGTTATAGTTATTGTACCGCTGTAATCAGTAGGAGGACTGTATGATACAATACAGATTCCAGATGAAAGAGCACAAGAATTTACACTAAATGTTCCTCCGTTGCTGCCATCGCTCCATGTTACAAGTCCAGCAGGAATGTTTCCCGAGTTTGATGTGTCTGTCACTTTGATAGTATAGATGACATGAGAGCCTTGGTTTGCGGTATCAGTGTTTGAAGTAATTGAACTAGATGTAGTATCCAGTATCGGTGTTGTAGGTACGGTAGAATTTGAGTCGCCAAAGGTTACAGTGCCATTGTCAGGCTCTGAAAATGCATATTGTGGAAAGACAATAATTGCTGCAACTGAGAGAAAGAGAAAAAGCCTTAGATCCATTTCGCATGATCTCCCGTATTAGGCAAAAAAAGAATTATCAAACATTGTTCATGAACAATGTTCCTGATAACATAACTAGATACCCTAAGTGATACAGTTTGGACCATCCGTAAAATGAACGGTTCCACGTGACTTTAAAAGGCTGACGTATCCTTTCTACTAGATTGAAGCCATTCCTAGAGGTTATTTCATTCGCACTTCAATGTGTTGACCGTCAAGAGCCATCTGGAGACTAGTATAGGGGTATTGCATGATATCATATTTTGACAGATCTTCGTTAAAGGTCATCATTGTTTTAGAATCATTGTAGACTTGGTCCAATTTTTTTCCCCTTTCAAGATCTATCAAAAGATGCGGGTCAGCCACCAGCATAATTTTGTCAGTCTTTATTTGATTGAACAATATGAAAGAATAGTCGTTTGGAATGTTTTCTTTATGAAACACGTAATGCAAGATCCACGA
>JAKEIJ010000146.1 GCA_022545805.1 Nitrosotalea sp.
AATTTTTGTAATGTATCTAGTTGAGTATCTGTTCTTCAATCTCTTCAGTCTCATCAACTGATTCACTTTGAGCAGATACCGATTCCTTTTCTTCCTGTTCTTCTAGTTCACGTCTAAGATATGAAGAGATGTAACCAGCAATTTCGTTCTTTAGACCCTTTGATCTTACAACTGCAATTTCATTTAGAACCTGTTTGTTGTGTGCAAAATCAGTATCAAATTTTCCTTTATAAGTAGTCATTAGTTCCGTGGAAATTCGTCTGATTCTATTCACAAGTTGAATGTGCTAAAGGGGTTTTTTATACCTATACACCAAGATACGAATCACTGTTTTTTTCTGCAACAAGCAACATTTCATCATATGATTTGTTGAGTATGCTAGCTGCACAAAAAAGAACGCTTGGAAGGAATTCTATTTGCGCAGTTTTAAGACCAAAACATCTAGAGAATCTCACGGGTCCATCAGTCTCCAACAATATTTTATCAAGACGTGTTTGCGAAAGAAGAACTTGTTTATCCTCAGAGTATACCATTGCAGGCCCAAATGATACAAAACAATCCAGTTCCATCGCTTTTTGCAATTGTTTTTTGCTGCCAGAAAACCAGTGAAGTAGGACACCTTTTATGGAATATGAAGAAAGTATAGAAAATATTTCATCAAGAGTTCTCCTTGAGTGAATAGACACAGGTTTTCCTAATTTTTCTGCAAGCGAGAGCATATTTTGAAACACTAGTACTTGTCTTGAAAATCCTGCTTCGTCAGAAACATAGGTTTTGTCAAGACCAATCTCACCAATGCCAGATATTTTTTTAGAGTTTTGAGTAATTAGATCTACCATAGCATTTAGATCATCATCTGCTTTTTCAGGATGGATTCCAATAAAGGGTAGAATTAGTGAACTGCGTTGACTAAGGACAAGAGTAGATTTTGAGCTTTGATTATCCATGGACACACAACAGGCTCTGATTTTCATTTTATCCATAGAAGTAAGCGTGTATTCCATATCATCAGAATATTCATTGTCTGATAGATGTATGTGAGCATCAGTCAGCCAGGTCATTTGTTACATATCTGACCATGAAATAGTGTGTATAAATCGATCCTTGCATAGTTTTTTTCCACTCAAAGTCTTTTATCAAGGGTTTTTGGATTTATGGCATATGGTAACATCCGAATTTGGCCTTTCTGTAATGTACAGAATTTTGAAAAAAGCAGGTGCGGAAAGAGTAAGTGATGAATCTGCCAACGAACTTCGAAGAATACTAGAAGAAATCGGTGTTTCAATTGCAAAAAATGCAATAGAGATGTCAACACATGCTGGCAGAAAGACGATCAAATCAGAAGACATTAGACTTGCTGCAAAGCAATTTTCAAAATTTTAATCTAAAAGATTTAATTGTTCAAGTAAGGCCATTTTGATCGCGGTGAGGTGGCAGAGTGGCTATGCGTTCGCCTGCAAAGCGAATCTATAGGGGTTCAAATCCCTTCCTCACCTTGAATATATCATAATAACCTGCTTTTCTAAATAGAGCAGTTTGTAAATAGAATGAATTTGGCTGAAAGAGGGAACGGATTATTAGAATACATTCCAGGTGCAAAACCTGTCGCATATCAATACACCAACGGTCAACCACTAGACGGGTTTTCACAAAATGT
>JAKEIJ010000147.1 GCA_022545805.1 Nitrosotalea sp.
ACATCATCTTTCTCATGTCTTTTCCTACTTTTTCTATCTGATGTGCAGTTATTTCTTTCATGAATCTGTCAAAGGAGTTCTTGCCATTCTTTTGATAGTCAGATATCCATTCTTGATTGAATGTTCCATCTTGTATCATCTTTAATGCTTTTTTCATCTTTTCTTTGACATCTTTATCCATAACCATTGGGCCCCTTGTCAGTCCACCATATCTTGCAGTCTCACTTACTCTTCTGTACATTCCTGCAATTCCGTATCTCTGAATCATGTCAACGATTAGTTTTAGCTCATGTAAGACCTCAAAGTATGCAATCTCTGGTTGGTATCCTGCCTCAACCAGGGTTTCAAATGCATTCATGACCATAGATGCAGAACCACCACAAAGGTCTACCTGTTCACCAAACCAGTCAGTCTCTACTTCTTCTTTGAATGTGGTTTCAATTACACCAGCTCGTGTACTTCCCAAACCTTTTGCGATTCCAAGTGTTCTCTCCCAAGCTTTCTTGGTATGATCTTGATATACTGCAACAATTGATGGAGTTCCAAATCCTTGCTGATAAGTTTCACGAACCTTTGAGCCCGGACCCTTTGGTGCAACCATGATTACATCCACATCTTTTGGAGCCTGGATCCAACCCCAATGAATTGCAGCTGCATGTGAAAATGAAAGTGCTTTTCCAGCAGTAAGGTTTGGTCCAATCAACTCTTTGTAGACTTTGGCCTGGACCATGTCTGGAATCAATACATGAATAATGTCTGCTTTTTTACAAGCCTCTGGAATTGTCATCACTTGATGACCGTCCTGCTGGGCTTTTTTCCAGCTGGAGCCAGACTCTTGTAGTCCAACTATAACTTTAAGACCAGAATCTTTGAGATTATTTGCTTGTGCATTGCCTTGTATACCATAGCCAATTACTGCAATTGTTTGATTTTTTATTAGATCTAAATTAACATCTGCGTCTTTCCAACTTTTAGCCATGCTGAACACTAAAAATCATGGAAATAAAAACTTACAACTGGTCCAAAAAACAGCGCTATGCTCAATGGCTACTAGAAAATACAGTCATATGACAATCTCTTTTCCACAGACAACACATTTGACAATTGTTTGCTCAGAAGGTATCCTGTCAAACTTCTTCGAACCGCAACTTGGGCAAATTGGGCATGCTCTGGCTTTCTCCATACAATACTATTTGGCATCACAGAGATATCAATTGCGTTCTTGTGTCACAAAAAAGAGTTTATCTGAAAGATTTTTCAAGGACTACTAGTTGAGCGGGTTTATCAATTTTTCATCAGATGACGAGGATGTAAATCTAGAATACTTGTACAATATTGGAGTATCTCATGCAAAAAGAGGCAACCCAAGAGATGCAATATATTATTTTGACAAGGTCTTGGACGTTGAGCCAAACCATGTAAAGGCACTTGCAAACAAGGGCAATGCGCTAGGAAAACTTGGAAAATACGACCAGGCAATAATATGTTATGATTTGATTCTAAAAGACAAGCCAGAACACGTGACAAGTCTTCTCAACAAGGGACTTGCACTACACTATCTTGGCAGATATTCCCAAGCAATAATATGTTATGACAAAATCTTGGAGCAGTCCTCAGATAATGCAAGTGTGTTATAC
>JAKEIJ010000148.1 GCA_022545805.1 Nitrosotalea sp.
GTAGTTGTTGAACTACCAGTGAACTGTTTGTCTGCTGGATGATATGATAATCTCTTCCTGGTTGCAAAATACTTGTTTCCAGTATAACCTGTTGAGCTGATCTTTGAATATGCTGGTGCTACTTCTCCTACAGATGGTTCATGTGCACTAGTTGTTGATTCTGATGCTGCCTCTGGTTTTGGAGCTGGTTTCATTCCTGCTGGAAGTGTACCATGAGTTGGACCTGATGCGGCTGGTCTTGGTTGTGGTTTTGGCTCTGGTTTTGGAGCTTCTGCTGGTTTCATTCCTGCTGGAAGTGTACCATGAGTTGGACCTGATGGTGCTGGTTTTGGAGGTGGTGAGGTCTGTGCAGGTTTTTGTTCTGCAGGTTTGACCTGGGATGATAAATTAGCAAGCTTTGCTTCAAGCTCTGCTATCTTGGCTTCTAGTTCAGCAGTGTTAGATCCATCTGTAACTTTTTTAGTAGAACGTGTTTTTTTTGGCTGTACTTCTTTAGACATGTAGTAGTTGTGTGATATGGCAGTTTATTTACATTTTGATCATGCTGGGATCTGGCAAAATTCTAGAAGTTTTATAAGAAGCAGTACCCATTTTTAGGCATTGGACGACTTTGAAAAAGAATATCCTGGCTTTGACTGGAAGAATACCCCAGCATACAAGCATCCAGGAGGGAGAAACTGCCCATGTCCAAAGCACGAATACATACGCGAACAGATAGGGGTTGCAAAGACTGTGAGTCAGAATTCAAAGGAGCCAAGCAATATTACCCTCAAGTTTTGCCCAGATCATTACAACGTATATCTCAAAGAAGTCATTCCAGCAATGCCACTCAAATACAGAATTTTAACAAAGATTGCACTCAAGATAGGGGCAATCAAGATTGAACAACTCAAGTACATGCAATCAGACCAGTGCTTCTACTGTAGATTTGGTTCTGGTGGACATGATAAGAAGAACGAACTTCCTCCAATCTTCTAAGTAGGACTTAACAAAACCTTGGGTTTATTCGGAGTATCATGGTGACATCTTTTACCACAGAGTGGACATGTTATCCTATCAAGAAATATGCATTGACAAATATGTGATTTCATATAGCTCTCTGCAGTCTTGGAGTATTCTCCTGTTCCATTACAGAAAGAACATTGCGTATCAAGAAGAACAATTTTTCCCTGGCCTCCACAGACTGGACATTTTTGGTCACCCAACTTGATGGCATTCTCCTCAAAGGATAATTAAAGTTCTCGTGTCCAATATTTTTTTGAAAAATGCCATGTGAAAATCCAGTTAAGCTTATACGCCATACAAATTCAGTAAATGTGTGCCTATTGAGGATATTTCAGAACTTGTTGAAAAGTTAGAAAAAGCAGGAGAACTAAAAAGAGTAAAAACACAAGTTGATTCAAACCTAGAGGTTTCAGAAATTCTTAGTAGAGTGATGTATTCTAATGGTCCTGCCATACTTTTTGAAAATGTAAAAGATTTTGACATGCCAATACTTGCCAACGCATTTGGATCCCTGAAGCGACTTGAGATTGGACTTGAGATGCAAGATTTTACCGAGATTGGTCAGAGAATTGTAGACATGACAAGAATGGAGATGCCAACAGGAATTTTTGACAAGCTACGAAAACTTCCAGAGTTGTCAAAGATGGCAGATATTGCACCCAAATTGCAAAAAAGTGGTCCTGTCACAGAGGTAATAGAAGAATCAGCCACGTTTGATAAAATCCCGATTCTTAAAACATGGCCAAAAGACGCTGGCAGATTCATCACATTCGGATTAATTGCCACAAAACATCCTGAGACCGGTGTAAGAAACCTCGGAGTATACAGGATGCAAGTAATAGATAGTACTCATGCACTAATGCACTGGCAAAAACACAAACGTGGTGCACATCATTATGATATAAAGAAAGATTCTGGAAGTAAAATAGAGGCGGCAGTAATAATCGGTTCTGATCCTGCAACGGTATTTTCAGCAGTAGCTCCAGTGCCAGAAGGGCTTGACAAGTATCTGTTTGCAGGAATTACAAGAAAGACTGGAATCAAGACAGTAAAATGTAGAACAGTAGACTTGGAAGTTCCAGCAAATGCAGAGATTATACTTGAAGGATATGTTGATCCATCAGACATCAGAATGGAAGGACCATTTGGAGATCATACCGGATATTACACTCCACCTGAACCATATCCAGTATTCACACTAACAGGAATTATGCGAAGACAAAAACCGATTTATCTTACAACAATAGTTGGAAAGCCAATCTTAGAGGATGCATACATTGGCAAAGTAATCGAGCGCTCATTTTTACCACTTATCAGAATGTTCCATCCAGAGGTAGTAGATTTTGCAATGCCTGCTTCAGGATGGTTCCAGGGAATGGCAATAATTTCAATAAAGAAGCGATATCCAGGACAGGCCAAAAAAGTAATGATGGGTCTTTGGGGAATGGGCCAACTTGCACTGACCAAGTTTTTTGTAGTAGTAGACGAAGACGTCAATGTTCACGATTTGAATGATGTAGTCTGGGCAATCACTACAAGGTCAGACGCTGCAAGAGACACGGTAATAATCGACAACACACCAACAGATACGCTTGATCCTGCATCTCCTCTTGTAAACTTGGGCTCCAAACTTGGAATTGATGCAACACAAAAAACAAAAGAAGAGGGATATCAGAGAGAAATTCAAGAACTTGTAAAATCAGACGAGTCCACAAAGAAGATCGTAGATTCCAAATGGTCTAGCTACGGTATCTAGTGCATTCTTACGACATTGTAAAAGTTGTCTCGTTCTTCTACTTCATAGCCAATTTGTTTCACTGCTTGGATTATTTTTGCACCAGTAAGCTCAGTAGAACGAGCCCCCGTGCATGAGACTACTTCTTCTCCAAGTAGTGTGCCTCCAAAATCATCGGCGCCATATTGTAGTGCCATTTGTGCCATAGCAACCCCATTTGTTAGCCAAGAAGATTGGATGTGAGGAATCAAGTCATCATACATTATTCTAGATATTGCAATCATCTTCAAGAGTTGCGTGCCGCCTGCAGGATATTTGACAGTCTCTTGTTTTTGCATCAAAGTATTGTTTGGCTCAAAGCTCCACGGAATGAAAGCCATGAATCCGTTTGTCTTTTCCTGAAGTCTTGCAATCTTCATAAAGTGTTCTGCAACGTCATCTCGTGTTTCAACGTGTCCATACATCATAGTAGCAGATGCCGGGATTCCAAGACCATGTGCCTCTTCCATTATTTTCAACCATGTGTTACTTGAGATCTTTTTTGGACTGATGATTTGTTTTACTTCGTCAACTAGAATTTCTGCACCTGCACCAGGAATTGATTGCATCCCTGCTTCCTTTAGTCTTGATAAAACTTCTTTTGTGTTTGTGTGTTCTACTTTTGAGATCATGTCAACTTCAGAAGCTGATAGACCATGAATTCCAACCTTTGGAAACTTTTTTCTTATTAACCTAAACGCATCCTCAAAATATTCAATCTTAAGAGACGGGTTATGTCCCCCTTGGAACATTACCTGGGTTATACCAAACATTTCCCAAGCAGCTTTTATTCTAGATTCTATCTTGTCAAGTGTTACAGTATAAGATTCCTCGTGACCAGGAGGTCTGTAAAATGCACAAAACTTGCAATCGGTGATACACACATTTGTATAATTTAGAATCATGTTATTCACAAAAGAAGAACGTCGTCCAAACTTCTTTCGCGTCAAGTATCCAGCAACAAGACCCATCAGGTGAACATCATTAGAGTCGAGCAGTCTTTTGCATTCTTCCATTTCAGGTCTTTTACCCATTATAGAATTCTCTAAAATATCACCAATTTCAGAATGATGAAGTTGTTCTGTAAGTTGACTCAATTGACTGTGTTTTCTCTTTAGCGTATTTAATCGTTTGAGAACAAAATGACTCTATTTCCATCTAATATCAGTCATCAAAAGTTTTGAGAAATATCAAAAATTAATTTGGAAAATATCTGAGACAAGACTTGTTTTAATTTTCACTTGATTGTAAAACTGGTTGCATTTTCCCGCTATTTTTAAGTAGGGCACACCAACGATTAACACCAATGGTAACAGGCCACCAGATTCGAATGAATCGTATTCTACGCAATGGTAAAATGCTTTGTATACCCATGGATCACGGAATATCAAGTGGTCCACTAAAGGGAATAGAGGATCCATACGCATTGATTTACAATTGTCAACATTTTGGTCTTACATCAGTTATAATCAACAAAGGGATTTTGAAGAATTTGCCAAAACCAACCAAGATTGGATTGCTCGTACACTTTTCAGGTAGCACTTCTCTTTCCATGTCTCCAAACAGAAAGATGTTGACAGGTTCAGTCGAAGAAGCACTACGATTAGGTGCAGACGGAGTTTCACTTCACATCAACATAGGAGGAAAAGAAGAACCAGAAATGATAGAACAGTTAGGCAGAATTGCAGATGACTGTCACAAATGGAGTATGCCCCTTTTGGCAATGATGTACCCCCGAGGTGAAAATGTCAAAAATCCACATGACCCAGAGATAGTAGGTCATGTTGCAAGAATTGGGGCAGAGTGCGGTGCAGATATTGTAAAAACACTCTACACAGGAGATGTTGATTCGTTTAAAAAAATAATCAAGAGTACTCCAGTACCTGTTGTCATAGCTGGAGGTCCAAAGGCAAAGACAGACAAGGATGTATTACAAATGACTGAAGAGGCAATGGAAGCTGGAGCCAAGGGAGTAACATATGGAAGAAACATTTTCGAACACAAAAATCCAGGTAAGATGACTCATGCTCTTTCTGCAATAATATTTAGAAAAGAAACAGCAAAGGAAGCAGCGAAGTATCTTGAGCAAAAATAGAGAACTAATTATCGCCCCAAAGGTTTCAAGGGGCCAGCTTGGCAAATTCTTGCTAGAATTAGAAAAGGAAGGCATCAAGATTGTGAACCTGGATCCGGTAGATCTCAAAGGAATAAAATCAAAACTTTCTACAGTACATACCTCAACAAACGCAGATTATGTCATAGTTGACAAGATTGCCAAAATTAAAGGTAAAAAAATAGGGATGAAATTCAAAGTTCTTTCAAATGCAGACATTGAAAAAATACTCCAATTTGCAAAGGCTGGGTTAGATTTTGTAGTAATTGAGGTGAAAGACTGGAAGATAATCCCCCTTGAAAACATAATAGCAAAGTTACACAAAATTCATACTGAAATATTTGCGGTAGCAAATACACCTGACGAGGTTCGCAAGATGTTTTCTATATTAGAGATAGGAGTAGACGGAGTAATATTTTCTACCAGTTCCATAAACGAAGTAAAAGAAACCTTGGTATATCTTGGGACAAAGAACTTCGATCTCAGGCCTGCCAAGATTCTAGAAATAAAAGAAGTCGGAAACGGAGAACGTGTTTGTGTAGACACTGCATCCATTTTAGGACGAGGTGAAGGGATGTTGATTGGAAGCAGATCTAATTTTCTTTTCTTGGTTCACAACGAATCAGTCGGTTCATCATTTACTTCTCCAAGACCTTTTAGAGTAAATGCCGGCGCAGTACATTGCTATACGTTATCGCCAGATGGAACCACAAACTACTTGTCTGAGCTAGAGACTGGTTCAGAGGTTCTTGTCATAAACTCACATGGAAAAGCAAGAAGAGCTACAGTAGGTCGCTCTAAAATAGAAAGCAGACCAATGTTGATGATAAAAGCACAAATTGGAGATGAGGTAGGCGGGATAATCGCACAAAATGCTGAAACAATTCGCTTTGTACGCCCTAATGGTCATCTAGTTTCAGTTACTCATCTGAAGAAAGGAGATATTGTACTTGCATATTCCAAGCCAGCAACTGGAAGGCATTTTGGTATGGAAGTAGACGATGAGTATATCGTAGAAAAATAAACATTACAGGATTTAATTTATTATACAGATACATAGCAAGGTTGTCTGTTGAGCGTTCATTGTAACATCTGTTCCATAGAAATAGGTGAAACTGATGTAGAATCACATATTGCCACACAAAAGCATCTTGAAAACAAGTCAAAAATATCTACAAATTCAAAAGGTTCAGACAAGAGTGTAGCATCTATGTGGCTCAAGTCATTTACTTGAGAATTTTATCAAATATGTCTAATTAGGCAAGTTTACACTAACAAATCTCTTTTAAAAATAAAAAAGATATGTTACTCGAATTTCTTTTTTAGCTGGATTATTTCTGCCATCTCATCTTTGAGATGTTTCTTCAAAAGAGATTCGTGTTCTCGCTTGTGTCTCCAGTACAGATTCATCATAGATTGTCTGGATCTAGCATGTTTTAATGCAGCAGTATATTTTCTGTGACTTTTCTCAACAATTCGAAAATATGACTTGCTGTTAGAAGTTACCATATGAGAAATCTTGGTTCTTAATAGATAACCTTTCCTATCGAACTAGACTATTGGAGGGGGCTTACAGCGGTTCTGGTTTTTTCCAATTAGGAACAAGTTGCATCTTACGAAGTGATGGCGATTCCAGAGTTCTCTTCTGTGCGATTTTTACATATTTTGCAGACTTGTCAATTCCCAAGTATTTCCTACGCAGAAATCTCGCCATCTTTGTGGTCTGACCACTCCCAACGAATGGATCAAGAACAATATCACCAACATTGCTGTAAAGTTGAATCAAGCGATACGGTATCTCTTCCGGAAATGCTGCAGGATGAAATTTTCTGTAGCTTGGTGGCATTGGTGCAATATGCCAGACAGAGTTTGCGACTTCTTTTTTCATCAGATTGTCAAGAACTAATTTGCTTTTTTTATCCTTAAAGTTATGAAATGGCATCTTTCTCAGAATTATAATCTGTTCATGCATTATGTTTGGATAATAATATGTAGGATATGGATGCTGGACGGTAACCCTGAATCTTTTTTTTCCGCCAGTGACTTTATTCCAAATTATTTCTTCAAAGAAACTCCAACCTATCTCTTTTTTTGTCAACTCTACAAGAAGTAAGGCAGGAAGAGGGAGTTTGCTTTTGCCTTCAATTATTTCATTACCTATTACTATACAACAAAATCCACCAGGTTTTGTTATACGATACACCTCAGAAAAGACGGTACGCATTTCTTCAAGCCAGTCCTCAAGAGAGGTCTCAACTGTTCCCCTATACCATTTTTCAGTATCCTGATGTTCCTGGTAGTTTATCGCATTATGATATGGTGGAGATGTCACTGTTAATGCAATTTTATTGGGAGGCAGCTGTGAGAGATCTCTGGAATTAGAGACGACTATAGAATTTGGTTTCCACATTATTTTCCTCAATCATTTTGATATTTAACAGTTGTAAAAATAAAAAAAATATTCCAGCATGAAATTAAATCAAAGAAAATTACCTAAAACATGCATTTTAACATGTTTTAGACAATTATGCGTTTTTCATTACTTCTATTTCTATAGTGGATACGTTTCTTGATCTTCCATCTAGTGATTGAAGCTGTTCCGATCCTATTTTGATTTGTCCTATAGAATACCCAGAGTTATCAGTCCTTCGTGCAATTATTTGTGCAACATCTACGGCTCTGCCTATGCTAAGTCCTCTTGCCTTTATCGAGACTTTTGGGTTATTAGCTAGCTGTATGAGCGCAGATGTTACGTATGCCATGATAGGCTTTTTTCCGATGAAGATAACATCTTTTGTGTCATGTGGTGTATCTGAACTCATAAGATCCCCTAGAAATGACGTTTCATAAAAGTTTCTTCCATTATCAGTTTACTCGTAATACCATTAACCAGTAGAATTCAAGACGAGTGAACACAAAACCATCAGACAATACAAGAGTAGAAAGAATAAGTAACAAAAGAACAAAATTACATCATTTTACCAATGAATAATTTGATGCTAA
>JAKEIJ010000149.1 GCA_022545805.1 Nitrosotalea sp.
GATTTTATTCCGTCTCTATACCGCACTCATTTGATGATATAAAACAAAATATTATGGATACCGTAAAGACTGCAAGATATTATTCTGAAAATAAGAAACAAAAGATACGTCTTGCAGAAGTTCGGTCTTTTACTGACAATGTAGATTTCAAGATGCTAGTTGAACCAAATCTAGAAGAAATGGTAAAAATTGGTCTTGAGTCTGACAAAATAATTCATGACAAAAAAAGAATAATCAAATCATCTGTATCAATACACCATGATAAATTTCACAAGTATTTTGTAAACAGTGAGGGATCAAAGATCACTCAAGACTTTGATGATGTCATAGCAAATCTATCCGCAACATCGCACTATTCTGGATTGACCCAATCTGTTAGTACAACCGAGGGGGGAAGAGGAGGGTTGGAAATGATTACTGGAAAAAATGACATTCTTGCAGCCTCTGGAGCAATATCTGAAAAAGCAGATGCGCTGCTTGATGCAAAAACAGTAAAAGAAGAAAAAGCAACAGTGGTGATGAATCCTGATTTTGTTGCATTGCTTTCTCATGAGATCCTCGGACATCCATCTGAAGCAGATCGAGTACTTGGAAAAGAAATGGCATGGGCAGGAGGTGCATGGTGGGCAGGAAAACTTGGAACAAAAATTGGGTCTTCTGAACTTAATGTAATTGATGATCCTACAATTCCTTCTAGTCTTGGATGGTACAAGTATGATGATGAAGGAGTGCCTGCAACAAAGAAAGTACTTGTAGAAGATGGAGTCTTGAGCAACCACATGCAAAGTAGAGAGACAGCCTCTCTTTTTGACACCACTCCAAATTCATCAATGCGTGCAACTGGCTACTCGTTTATGCCTCTAGTGAGAATGGCATGCACTTGCATCGCACCTGGAAATTGGAATCCCGATGAAATGATAAAAGACGTAAAGAATGGATTTTTGATCTGTAACATGAAAATACCGTCAATAGATATGATGCGGTATAATTGGAGCATTTCTTGTCAGTATGCACAAAAAATTGAAAACGGAGAACTTGGTGAGTTGCTAAGAGATGTCATCGTGATGGGTAATTCGCCAGAGTTTTTTGATTCAATTGATGCACGAGGAAAAGATTTCACTGTCAGACCTATTGGAAACTGTGGCAAGGGAGATCCAATGCAAATAATGAGGATGGGAAATGGTGGTCCACATATACGTGGCAAATCAACTGTAAAAAGCGTGACAACATAAAATGTCTGAAAAACTGGATGATGTAAAAAACAGAGTAGTCTCTTGCACTAACTGTAATCTCTCAAAATCAAGAACAAATGCAGTACCTGGAAATGGGAATTATCATTCTGATGTAATTTTTGTTGGAGAAGCTCCTGGAAGAAATGAGGACCTTCAGGGCAAGCCCTTTGTTGGTCCTGCAGGTCAAATTCTTTCTGAGGCCTTAGAGTATGCTGGATTCACACGGGACCAAGTGTATATTACAAATGTTGTAAAATGCAGGCCGCCAAACAACAGGCAACCTATAACAGAAGAACGTACTGCATGCAGACCATATCTTTCAGAGGAATTGGAAATAATAAAACCGAAAATAATTTGCATCTTGGGAAACACTGCGTATAGTTCATTACTTGATGGTAGTGAGATAACAAAAAACCGTGGCAAGATTGTAAAAAGCAATGGACGTCTTTATTTTGTCACTGTTCACCCTGCAGCGGTAATTTACAATCCCGGTCTTAGGCAGGTTCTAAAAGATGATTTTGTATTTCTTGCCAAATCTTTGGATAAATTAAGAAAGGGTTTGAACGTAGAAATTTCGCAATGAAGATACTTGCCCGCTCATTTTATGATAGGGATACAGTAGATGTTGCGCGTGACTTGCTTGGAAAAATACTGGTCAGAAAAATTAATGGAAATACAATCTCTGGTGTTATAACGGAAACTGAAGCCTATAGATACAAAGACGATCCTGCAAGTCATACCTATAGAGGCATGACAGAGCGAAACAAGGCCATGTTTGGCCAAGTAGGAAGAGCATATGTCTATTTTACATATGGGATGCATTATTGTGTAAATGCCGTTGCACGAAGTCCAGATTATGAAGCAGGTGCAGTCCTGATAAGGTCACTTGTGCCAAAAACAGGAATAGATTTCATGTCAAGACTGCGCAAAACCTCTGATATCTCAAACCTTACAAATGGTCCTGCCAAGCTGACACAAGCATTAAAAATAACAAAAAAAGAATACGGCGAAGACCTTACCAAAAGATCTAATCTGTTTATCACTGATGGTTTGGAAATAAAAAAATCAGAGATTTATGCAGGACCACGGATTGGAATAAAAAAAGCAAATGACAAGATGTGGAATTTTAAGATGGCGAAAATTGTTTTTATATAAAACTAGGAAGATGGGTTAGGTCTTGCGCCAAGTGTAGCTGTCAAGTCCATTGATTTTCCCTGTCTGTATACTGTTACCATTGCCTTGTCTCCGACATTTTTCTTCTCGTCAAGATATGCGATGACATCGTAAATTGATTTGATTGAATGTCCGTCTATTGAGGTTATGATGTCTCCTCCATGCAAGATGTTATTCTGATCTGGTGTAGCCGGTGTTATGCCTGCCTTGTCCGCAGGTCCTCCCTTGACTACGCTTTCGACTATCACGCCCTTGAAGTTTCTGGCAAGTCCATTTGCAAGGGAAATATCAGAGTTCAGACTTTGCCCCGATATGCCAAGATATGGGTGAGAATATGATCCGTTTTTGATCAAGACAGGAGCTATCCTGCTTATTGTATTTGCAGGTACTGCAAATCCAACTCCTGCAAAATCGCCTGTACTAGTACTAATTGCAGTATTCATTCCAACCACTTGGCCATTAAGATCAAGCAATGGTCCTCCAGAATTTCCTGGGTTAATTGCAGCATCAACTTGAATTACATCGGGGATTGAAAATCCTGCAGTATTGTCATTTGGAAGAAGTCTTCCAATCTGGCTTACTATGCCTGTTGTCATTGTATCACTTAGACCAAATGGGTTACCTATCGCAATGACTTGTTGGCCAACATCAAGACTTGACGAATTTCCGAATGTTAGCGGAACAAGGGATTCATCTGAAAAGTTGTCAATTATCTGTATTACTGCAATGTCATTTCCGGGATCAGTTCCCACCACTTTGGCAGTGTATGTATTTCCATCAATAAATGACACGTTTACTGTTTTTGATCCTTCAACAACATGATTGTTGGTAATTATTCTCCCTTCTGTATCATACACAAAGCCTGACCCTAGCCTTGTAGACTGGCTTTCAAGCGGTTGGCCATTGATAATGAAATTATTGTCTACAGTTGATACCTTGCTTGTTATCTGTACTACAGAATTTTCTGAATTCTTGAAAATATGTGTAAGAATGGAATCTGTTGTCACAAGACTTGATCCTGGAGGACCCTGAGGTCCAGGCGGTCCTTGTGGTCCTGGCGGTCCTTGTACAGTGGCTTGAGACAAGTCTCCTAACATTCGTCCGTTACTAAATTGTAATGCCACGGTAGTAGCAAGAACAATAGTTATCCCAATAAGTACAATCTCAAGTTTTCTCATGTTAAAATCTCTGTCCAAATATTGTATTTCAAAATATTATATTTTGCTATACATTGTTCCATGTTAATAGTCGAATTAACCCATCTGGTTTTTTGGTATTATGTTTTGCTAAACTATGGTAATCATTACCTAAATATACACACAAGTCACTGATTTCATTGTGGTAAAAAAGCAGAAGAACAAGGCTAAATCTAGTCCTATATCTAAAGGAATGATAATTACAGTTGCAGTTATCGCAGTTGCTGTAGCAGGTGGAGTGTATTATTTATGGACCTCTTCGATTCCGGTAAACGTAGACCATCCAGTATTTGCAACCGCTTCTAATGTCTACATATTGGCAACTCATAATGACCAAGGGTATTACTATGATGAACAATCTACTAAAACTGGAAAAAAATCAATCTCTAGTACGAATGTCGACCCTGTCATTCACGTTCCACAAGGAACACTTGTTGCATTACATGTGATAAATGAAGACAAGGATACAAATGCAGACCAGGATCTAAACATTGATGCCTTTAACGTACATACAAGACATTTGAAATACTTCGAAGCTCAAACAATAAACTTCCTAGCTGACAAGACAGGAAACTTTCCTTACTATTCTACATTACATCCTGAAATGAAGGGTACACTAACTGTGGATCCATGAAATTGACAGTCAAAATGTTCTTTAGCAAATCTTTTCATCTGAATCAGGAAAAAGGCTAACTACAGATGAGTGAAAACAAGACACCGCCCTCTCGTTTTGATGTACTTGACTTAATGGATAGTTTCATACAAAAAATTCTTGAATTAAGGAGAATTCTTCTTGGAGTCTCAATATCGGGTTTTATCTTGGCGCCTTTTGCAATAGGATTGTCCATCTTCTTGCTGACACACAATCACTTTTTCATTGTTCTTGAGCGTGAATATGACTTTGGAGTAGCACTGAGCATACTGTTAGGCTTAGTTATTGCTATATCTACTGGCTGGATGGTGACTGGAATCAGACAATACAAGACACTAAAATCTTGGAATAAAAAATACCAGGAATATCTACAACAAAAAGATGAGATTGACAAAAAGATTGCATCACAGTATGGTCTAGACCAAGACTAGATTTCTTTATCTGGATCTTTTTTCTTTCTTGGGAACAATGTTTCATAAGGATCCAAAATTGTCTTACAAAACTCAATTCCTTTTGGGGTTGGCTTGTAGATTGTGATGATGCGTTTTCCCATACTTCTCTCCTCGCTATGAATCAAACCAGTTGCTTCAAGTTCTGTCAGTATTGACTTGTGTTTTTTTAAATTCAGTCCACAAAAGCTCACGAGGGCTGTCTGGTTAAGCTCGCCATATTGGACCAATGTAAGAATGATGTCCTTGATTATGTAAATTCTGTCACGGTATGGACTTGAACCTGACAATCACATCACAATCCACTTGTAATACAATGTATGTCTATTGTAAAATTACTTGTCATTCCTAATAGCTTCTTGCAAAAATTGCATGAATCTTGGTTTGATTCTTGCATACAATGCATTTAGAATCTTGTGTCTCTGCATCAAATGGAATTACTCTGATATCTGCACCTGTTGATTCTTTGATAACTTCTTCACATTTTGTCTGTCCGCACCATGGGGAATTAAGAAACGCACCTTTTTCCATCTCTGTCTTGAATTCGTCGAAATCTGTCACCTCTTTGGTCTTTTCTTTTAAAAGGTTCTTGGCATTCTCAAAGAGATTTTGTTGAATCTCTTCTAGCATTGCAAGAATTCCACTCTCTGTGTTTTCAAATGCAAGATCAGTTTTTTTGAGATTGTCTCTTCTGACAAGAACCATCTTTCCTTTTGCAATATCTTTTGGCCCTATCTCAACTCTCAATGGGACACCCTTCATCTCCCAATCATGAAACTTGTATCCTGGAGTAACCTCGTCTCTTACGTCCATGTGTATACGAAGATTGTGTTTTACCAATGTCTGTTTTATCTCTGAGGCCTTGTTGAGTACAAGTTCCATGTCTTCTGGAGAATAGTAAATCGGAACCATGACTACTTGAATTGGTGCGACTCGTGGAGGTAGCACAAGTCCCTTGTCATCACCGTGGATCATGATTAGCGCACCTATTAGACGCCATGATACTCCCCATGATGTCTGCCATGCAAAGGTCTCTACGTTTTGTTTGTCAAGGAATTTTACATCAAATGGTTTTGAAAAGTTTTGACCCAAAAAGTGTGATGTTCCCATCTGGAGTGCCTTGCCGTCTGGCATGATTGACTCCATCGTTGTAGTATAAACTGCTCCAACAAACTTTTCCTTCTCACTTTTTTTACCTGTGATTACAGGAATTGCAAGTTCTTCTTCCACTGTTTTTTTATACATTTCAAGTATTGTCATGACTTCAGCTTCTGCTTCCTCTTTTGTTGTATGTACCGTATGGCCCTCTTGCCAGAGAAATTCAGAGGTTCTCAAAAATGGCTTGGTTGCCTTTATCTCTGCCCTTAATGCAGTGTTCCAAAAATTAATCTTTAGTGGCAGGTCTCTCCAACTCTTTATCCACTTTGAATACATTGAATACGCAAGTGCTTCTGAGGTGGGCCTCAATGCAAGCTTGTCGCCAATCTCGGTTTCACCAGAATGTGTGACCCAAAAGACTTCGGGAGTAAAACCCGCAAAGTGATCTGATTCTTTACTTAACAAAGACTCTGGTATCAAAACAGGAAGAAAGCCATTCTCATGTCCTGTAGCTTTTAATTTTTGGTCAAGTGAGGATTTTAGAGATTCCCAAATTGAATATCCATATGGTCTGAGTACAATTAGGCCTTTTACTGGTGCATAATCTGCAAGTTGTGCCTTTAGTACTATCTGAGTATACCATTCACTAAAATTTTCATTTTTTTTAACTGTAATTCCTATCTCTTTGCTCAATTCCAGTCTTTCTTATACTTGCACTAATGAGCTTTCTGGTTTTCTAGAGTGGATCGCCTTTACAGAGTACTTTGCCTGAGACTCTGCTTTGGAAATTAGAACATACGAAACACTGGATAAACGGAAGTTCATTTTTCAAAACAGGACAGTCAACTGCTTCTTCTTTCATACGCTTGAGCATCTTTGGGCTCACACCTTTGAGTTTGAGCTTTCCCTTGTCGTCCATCATGCCTGAAGCTTTGAGCTCTTCTTTGGTTCCATCTGACAATTTGATGGCCTTTGCAACAACTTTTACTGGGACTTCATATTTGTGTGGAAGCTCATCCATGTTCTACAACTTGGAAAGCTTGAATATATTACTAGTGGTGAAAAGATCAGAGAATCGCTTAAGATTAATATAATCTGATTTGTGGTTGAAAGAAGAAATCGATGCTAGCAATCTTTGATGTTGAGGGCGTATTACTTGACGCAGAATTTCTTCCAATACTTGCCGAAAAAATTAACAAACAAGATGAGATCTGGGCCATAACAAGACAAGGAATTGAAGGCAAAATAAATTGGGA
>JAKEIJ010000150.1 GCA_022545805.1 Nitrosotalea sp.
GCAATTCCAGTACACAAGACTCCGTTTTACAAAAAGAATCTCAAGCTTCCTCTTACTGAATGGGCTGCTGACTCGGTTCTCAGTATTCCAGTAAACCCGCTTGTTACAGAAAATAATCTGCATTACATTTCAGAAGCATTGCACAAATTGATTGCATGAATATAATTGAAGAACTTGCAGGAGAATTGTGCAGGATTATTCTTCCAATAGAAGATGAGGTATTCTTTGGGGATCCAAAATCAAACATTGCAATATGTACACTATCAAGCATGAATTTACTAAAAGAGATATCAAAATCATCTATTATCAAAGAGGTTGCAATAGCTGGAAGGCTATTGTCTGAAAACAAGGGAATTGATTTTCTTGTACGATCGGTTCTATCAAATGAAAAAATCAACACGATAATACTTTGTGGTAAAGATGTACTTGGACACAACTCTGGTGACTCGCTACTATGTTTGTGCAAAAATGGAATGGATGCAAACAACAAAATTATTGGTTCTATAAGTCCTCATCCTGTACTGACAGTATCAAAAAAAGAAGTATCAAAGTTTCAAGGCCAAGTAAAAATCATAAACAAAATTGGCAAAACTAGTATCTCTGAACTAAAAGGTATCATTGAGACGCTGAGACAAACTCAGTAGCCGTCTATCTGTCTCTGTCTGTTTATCTGGTTCTTTTTTTGATATTCTTTTAGAATATCATCTGGAGTCATGTTAAGCTCAAGCGATGCCTGGACTACAAAATGCCAGATATCTATTAGCTCCTCACGTGCTGCTGCTTCATCAAATGGCGTGGGTTTTTTCCACCACTTCCAGTTTGTGTTTATCTGGAGCTCTACAGCTTCATGAATTATTGCTGTACAAAGTGCAGAAACCTTTCCTTGTGTATCTTTTGGATAGCGCTCAAGGTTCATCATTTTTTCAAGATTTTTTTGTAGGCTGAAAATTGTATCTAGCTTGTCGTCCATTGTTTTATTTTTTAATTTGATATCTATAACCTTTGTTAGAAGTGGACCATCTTTTTGTATCTATCAAACCTTTTGTTGATGTCTGGTCTTTTGAGTCCAGTTATTCCGTACACGCCGTATTTTTCTACTGCAAATGAACCCATGATGTTTCCATATACTGCAGCCTCTCTGATATCTGACATCTTTGTACTGTTTTTGCTTGAAAGGTATCCTATCATTCCTCCTGCAAAACAGTCTCCTGCACCAGTCGGATCTACGATATCTTCCATTGAAAAAGCAGGTGACGGAAATATGACATCATCATAAAACAACAAGGAGCCATGTTCACCTTTTTTTATGATAACATACTTTGTTCCCCATTCCATTATTTTTTTTGCAGCTTTAATCAAGTTGTGAGTCTTTGTAAGCAACTTTGCCTCTTCGTCATTTATCACGACTGAATCTACAGAACCCATCATCTTGATCACATCATTTCTTTTGCTTGATATCCAAAACTCTATGGTATCACACATGGAAAACTTGACCTTGTCAAACTCCTTGAGGATCTTGGTATTCTGAACGGGATCGTTGTTTGCTAGATATACAAATTCTGATTTTCTATATTCTTCTGGCACTACTGGCTTGAAATCCCCAAGTACGTTTAGCTCTGTCTTGTTAGTTGTTCGCATGCTGAGCGTTGAATCATAGCTACCGTCATACCTGAAGGTCTTGCCTTTTGCATGAACTACTCCGCGTGTATCCACAAATCTATCAAGTATATTTTGGTAACTTTTTGGAAAGTCACTACCTACAACTCCAATCAAACCAGGCTTGGTAAAGAAACTTGCAGCGATTGCAGCATATGTTGCTGCTCCGCCCAATGCATCTTTGACAATTTTTTTAGGTGTTCGTATGGTATCATAAGCTATTGATCCAAATACTGTAAGCATATTTTTTTGATTTTAGGAACCGTGTATAAATTCTCTGGCTTCTTGCTCTGTTGGATAATATGTGAATGGAACATTTACTGATATTACTGAAATTCCATACTTGCTAGTTCCAGTCAACTTGACATTTGGAACACTGTCACTTTTGTTATACTTGTCAAGAATTTTGTTGTCTGCAGTAAATGGAGCTTGTGAGGCAATCTTTCCCATCGGTGGTATCAAAAGCGGCTGTAGCGTACCTGTACCGAGGTTCTCATTGTTAATTGATATGACAAAGTCTGTCTCTCCTACGTTAATTGGAAGCAATGAGGGATTTTGGAATTGAAGTTTCATGTTGTATAGTGAATTATCGGCATTTCTCTGCATCACCTTGCTCTCAAGTATCGAGATGCTCAGATGAGTGGCAGACAGATATTGAGAATAGGCAAATATTCCTAACGCAGCTATAACACACACTGCTATGATTGCTGCCTTTGAGCGTCTTTGCACAATTACAAATCGGAATATTCCCTTTTAGTAGTATACAGAAAAAAAATCACGATAATTTGTGTAAATATTTTGATCAGTTTTCTAAGCTACTTAGAGCTAACAAAATAAATCAAGTCAAACGCGATTGAATGTTGCAAATGGCAAGAATCAAGATAAAATACGGTCAAAATGAAATTGAGATAGAATCAAAGGACTTCTATATAGACAATGAAAGCGTAGAGCAAGTAATCTGCAACCTGGCATCATTTGTAAAAGACTCTAGCAATAACAGCATTCAGTATGAATATTCCTATGATAAAACCAGTCCACAGACAACTGGACTGCTGCACTCACTTGAAGACGCTGAGGTACATGAGCCTGAATTTGTCAAGCCTGCCTATATTGGAAAAGATCAGATTAGAAGCAAAATGCAGGCACTAATTGAGGATGCTTTCTTTGATCAAGCAAGAACAGTCTCTGAGGTGGTAGAACAATTGCGAGAATATGGCTGGTCTGCAGTTCCACTAGATGTATCCAAAGTGCTTACAAACATGGCATTTACTCATGAACTCCAAAGAGATCTAAAAGACAAGCGCAGTTATTATTCTAGAGTGAAACTGCTCCAAGTCAACTAGAGATTAAATCCGCACTTTTCACACGAGTCAAAGACATCACCCTCTAGGTGATCAAAGTGTGTTTTGCATTTCAGACAAGTGTGATGCATGTCAAAGTAACCGTCTTTTTCAGTCTCTCCAACTTGTTTTGACGACAATTCCATGCTGCCGCACTTTATACAATGACAACCACATTGCATGAAATTTTCTTTTCTTTTGCTATTAATAATCTAAAGGTGAAACTTACTTTTCCTAGAATGATTTAGGGTTTCTTGACTTCGGGCTTTCTTGTTTTCTTGACTATGATGATTCCGGCTATGCCTGCTGCAATAATACCACCAATCAAAATGTAGACTGAAGTATTGTCAGATGAACCACCTAGCCCGCTTCCATTCACACCTGAACTACCTGGACCGCCTAATCCTGAACTACCTGAGCCGGTTGTTCCTACATTATCTGAACCTCCCTGGCCTGACTGTCCTCCTGTTATCTGTACAGTTCCATTCTTGTCTGGTTCCAATCCAATCCATATGTGAGTTGCATTCTCATTGAATTCTGTATGCAAGGTTGGCTTGCCATTTATTGTCACAGCATATTTGCCTGCTAGAAGATCCTTTGGCATTATTACACTGATTGGCACATTAGCCCTGTCTATATCAAGCGAGTATGTGTTTGCCGATGGATTGAAAACATAATTTCCAAGTCCTGATATTGTTCTAACTCCAACTGCCACATCCTTGCCTCCAACTTGAACAGTTTGGGTGATAACAGGTTCGTTTATGACATATTCTAATCTAAATCCATTTCCGTGTTGGCCAAGACCCATGTTTCCAAGATATACTGGTCTGCCAGTTGCCCAGATCATGTCAACTCCTTTTGGAAAATGAAATGCGGTAAAGCCAGTATCTGTTGGTTCATAGTAATTCCATTTCCACAAGCCGTCAGTATTGTTTACAGCATTTATCAGATCATACTTTATCACAGTCATATTTCGTTGTGAAGCGCTAATGATTACAGACACTGGCGTCTTTTCTAGAGTACCGTATTCAACAGAGTTGCCCTTGCTGTCTGTAACAGTAAGATTCTGCATCTTACCATCTACAGTATTTACTTGAATTGGTTTGAAAGTGGAAGCAGTGGAGTTGATAACATGTGTTACATGTGCAGTACCGTTTTCATCAAGTGTTATCTTGACGACTTCGTTAGGAATATCTCCAAGCTGCTGACCAAATGCCTGTGAGCCTGAAAGAATCAGTATTGGTATAACAAGAAGGCTAAGGAGAATTCTCAAATCTTTTCCTACTCTGACACACTTATTCGAATTATCTTTGCTTCCTGTTGTGGGCAGTCATTTTTGTCCCTTGGAAGCTTGACAATTTTGTCTGCTACATCCATTCCCTGCAGGACTTGTCCGAAGACAGTGTACTGTTTGTCTAGGAATGTGCTATCTGTGGTGACTATGAAGAACTGAGAGCCTGCGCTGTTTGGATCCATGGCTCTTGCCATTGATACTATGCCTCTGAGGTGAGACCTTGAGCTAAATTCTGCCTTTATTGTATACCCAGGTCCGCCCATTCCCCATTGGCCCTTGTCTGATTTTTTTGTATTTGGGTCTCCTCCCTGAATCATAAAGCCTGGAATTACCCTATGAAACAGAGTTCCATCATAAAAGTTACTTTTTGCTAATTTGGTAAA
>JAKEIJ010000151.1 GCA_022545805.1 Nitrosotalea sp.
AATACCTCTTGCAAAATTTGTCCTGAGTATATCAGTTACCAAAATAGTCTTGATTCCCTTGTCTTGTGCTACCACTAGAGATGCAAAATCTTCATCGCTTGTAACAAGTCTTGGATGATATGTATCAAGTATTTGAGATGAAATTGTTTTGCATTCCTTGTAGTAAGAATAGTACTTGAAGAGCCATCTGAGTGGCTGATGCAGTCTTCCATTTTGTACCTCAAATGGAGGGGGCCTATACAGGTTATCCACATCAAACCCATTCTGTGAAATAAGTGAAGGTGCAGCACCTCCGCTTACAAATCTATTTGATATGTCGCCAAGGTCTTGAGAAATGGCAACATCTCTTGTAGCATGCCCTAATCCTATTGGGCTTGAGAAAAATACTAGATCCAACATGTCTGTGGTTTTGTACAATTTCTTTATTTTTATTTTGAGTGATTCTCAAAGTTTAAATGCATTTTAAATCGGAGCTTGCATGGGTTCATAGTCCAGGTCGGTTATGACGTCGCCCTTACACGGCGAAGATCCAGGGTTCAAATCCCTGTGGACCCATTTAAAATCCTCTAAAGCCAATAGGTCTGCACAATTCTGGATGGTCTCTAAGATATGAAATTTTTTGCAACATGGATTGCTTGTCTTGCGGAAAAGTTCCGCCTATTGGATAAGCATTTGATCCATGATTTGCGCGAAAGACAACTTGACTACTTGGCTCCATTTTTGATATCAACAGTTCAAGTTCCTCCAAGGCTTCAGAATCATCAATCATTGTAAATGGCTCTTTGAATTTTGTAAGAAACTCATCGCGTATGCCATCCTCTAAATGCAGAGTCAGAGCTCCAACGTAATGAGGCGCAGAAGCACTTAGAACTTTGGCAGTATCCTCTATGTGATTCTTTGAGTATGTCTTTCCTCCAAGGCCCAAAATGACCATACATGATATCGTATATCCTGAATCTTTTGCCTTTTGACATGATTTTATGATTGTCTGACCTGTTACACCCTTGGTTACTTTTTTGAGAATTATGTCAGATCCACTTTCTATTCCGATGTAAAACATTGTCAATCCTGCAGCATACAACTTTTTGAGATCCTCTGAAGATTTCTTTAGTATGTTTTGCGGCATGGCGTAGCATGATATGCGCTCAAAGTTTGGAAACTTTTCTCGCAGATAGTCCAAAATCTGTAACATTCTATCAGTTGACAAGTTTAATGCATCTCCATCTGCAAGAAATATTCTAGTACTGTAGGGCATGTGTTTTGCGGCAAGGTCAATCTCCATCTTGATCTCTTCCCATGGCCTCTCAGAATATTCCTTTGAGCGGTACATGTTACAGTATGAACATTTGTTAAACGAGCAACCTAGTGTGACCTGGAAAATTAGCGACTTGGCTTCAGACGGAGGCCTGTACAATGGATAATCATAATCTAGCATAAACTCACTAGCCTTGATCTATCTTATCAGTTATTCGATCAAGTGTTGGAAAATAATTTCTTTTCCTTGCCGTGGTTATATCATTTCACATGGATTCGAGATCAAACAAATAAAGATCTATTAATTAACTGATAATACACAGCATCATGCCTACAGATCCATATGCCAAACGTCTTTTGTGGTTTGTATTTATGGGCTCAAAAGGCGGCTTGAACAGAATTCGATTCATCTCTCATATACGAGACAGGCCGCTTAACGCAAACCAACTTGCCAAGGAGATGAATCTAGATTACAAGGCAATACAACATCACGTGGGAGTTCTTGAAAAAAATAATCTGATAACTCGAGTGGGAGACAAGTATGGTGCAACATTTTTCATATCTACATTTCTTGAGGTAAACATACAAGTCTTTGATGAAATTGTAAGCAAATTGGAAAAAAGTAAATAAGCAAAGCGGAGCCAAGTCCTTTCAAATGGAACCGTTGATGACTGCAAGTACGATTGTATCAGGAGCTAACATGGTGGCTCTTGGTGTACTCATCGGGGTTTTTGCCAAAATGTATTCTAAAACCAAGGCACAACTGCCACTTGGAATGATATTTTTTGCAGGCCTCTTGTTTTTGCACAATCTAGTTGGAGTCTATGCATACTTTACAATGATGGAACTTTATGGTGCAGCATTGTTACCATATTTGTTGGCAGTACATGTAGCAGAGCTTGCCGGTGTACTAATATTTTTGAGAATAACTCTGCAATAGATTTGATTTAATTGTAAGACAAATAAAATCAATTCGTGAAACAACAGTACAAAGAATATCTACGACTAAACAAAAACATACTTTTAGGATTTCTTGCATCAATTGTAATCTCTGCAATTGTAGCACAGTTGTTTTCAAATCAACAAAACTATGTCAACGCAACAATAAGTCTTGGTGTTGATTATGTTGTATATTTTTCCACTTTTGGCTCGCTCTATTACTTTGACAACAAGAAAAAATATCTCCTTGAAACAGGCCAGGTGGATAAAGCAGGACTACGAAGAGATCTGATAAAGGTGATATCTTCTCTTGGAATAGGAGAAGTCATCTACACTGCCTGTAGGTGGTCTCTTCAGTATTATTTACTCACAAATTCATATCAAGCGTATGCTGCATCTCTGGTCTCACAATCTATCTCAACTGCAATCTATATGATAACTGTAAATTTGAGTGTGAAACTAATGAAGTTGTACAAAGATGGCCCTTAGCATATACGTTGACGGCTCTGGAGGTCCAAATTCAGGATTTGGATTCTTTGTCAAGGAAACAGGAGAATCATTTTACAAAAAAGAGCCAAACATAACAAATAACCAAGCCGAGTACATGGCCATAATCTCTGCACTGAAAAAGTTCTCAGGCATAACCGATGAAATTATAATCTATAGCGACTCAAAAAATACAGTTTCACAATTAAACCACGAGTTTGCCATCAACAATGATCAATTGAGAACTCTTGCAAGAGAGACATGGGACTTGATAGCCAAGTTTCAAAATCTGAAGATAAACTGGATACCACGAAACCAGAACCTAGCTGGAAAGATGCTTGGCAGTTAATGTGCGGGATCAGGCGCTTTTCTTGGATAAACTTATTATACAAATACATTTGAGTCCATCTCGTTAAAATGAGCGAATCTATCTTCCTGTCTCCAAAATCTATTGCAATAATCGGCGCATCTGATAAAGAAGGAAGTGTGGGACGCGCCATTACCTCTAACATACTAAAAGGGTATACTGGAAAGATACTTCCAATCAGTCCTACAAGAGAAACTGTATTTGATAAAAAAGCATACAAATCAGTTCTTGATGTTCCAGAAGAAATAGACCTTGCAGTTGTCGTTACAAAAAATGATGTTGTTCCAGCAGTACTTGAAGAGTGTGGCAAAAAAGGAATCAAGGGAGCAATTGTCATAACAGCTGGATTC
>JAKEIJ010000152.1 GCA_022545805.1 Nitrosotalea sp.
CGGTGAGGGAAGATACTATGCAGATGGCAAGACGCTTGAATTATTAAAGAAAAATAATCAAATTGTATTTACTTATGCCGAAGAAGTCAATGGTGCATCTCTTGGCATTGCGGGTATAAGCAACAAGCAAGGAAATGTTGTAGGAATGATGCCTCATCCTGAGAGGTCTGCTGAACAGATAATTAATCCAAACAACTCAAAACCAGCATCACTAATTTTTGAGTCTCTTCTAGATACACTGGGCGTAACAGCATGAGTCTTACTCCACAGGAGTCTGAATATCTTGAAAAAAAGATAGGAAGAAAACCAAATCTGCTGGAACTGCAAATTGTTGCAGCAGAATGGTCAGAGCACTGTTCATACAAGTCATCAAAAAAACATCTCAAGATTTTACCAAAAGAAGGAAAACGTGTGATATCTGGTCCTGGTTATGATTCGGGTGTACTTGATGTTGGAGACGGATATGTTGTAACAGTTCACATTGAAAGCCATAATCATCCATCTGCAGTGGAACCATATGGTGGCGCAGCAACAGGTGTTGGTGGAGTAATCCGAGATATCTTGTCTGCAGGTACAAGACCTATTGCAATCTTGGACGGATTACGATTTGGCGATATACGAAAAGACAAACATGCTCAATGGCTTTTCAAAAATGCAGTACGTGGAATTGCAGATTATGGTAATTGTCTTGGTATTCCTACCATTGGAGGAGAGATAGAGTTTGACAAGTGTTTTACAAATTATGCTCTAGTTGATGTTGCATCTATTGGGTTTGGCAAAAAAGAGAACTTGATACAAAACAGGGCAGAAAAGGGCGATTATGTTGTTCTAATAGGTGGTTCCACAGGACGTGATGGGATTGGTGGATCGCAATTTGCATCTGATACACTTGAAGCAGAAAACCGCTCTGCAGTCCAGATTCCTGACCCATTTATTGAGAAACTGGTAATTGAGGTAATCCTGGAGGCTAGAAACCAAAAATGTATCAAGGCAATGAAGGACCTAGGGGGTGGAGGGCTATCATGTGCCATATCCGAGACTGCTGATGCACTTGGAGTGGGCATTGAGCTTGACCTGTCCCTTGTACACAAGAGGGAACATAACATGTCACCATCTGAACTTATGATATCTGAATCTCAAGAAAGAATGCTTGTCATAACAAACCTGAAAAAACTTGGCGCATTGAAAAAAATCTGTGAAAAGTTCAGAGTTCCCTATTCTGTCATTGGTCGAGTCAAAAAAGATACGCTGATGAAAGTAAAACTTGACAAAAATACTGTCGCAAAACTTCCAAGCCAAGTAGTTGCAAATGCACCACTACTTGATAGACCTTCATCTAAACCAAAATATCTGAATAATATTGAAAAAATAAAAAAACCAAAAACTCCCAAAGACTTATCCCAGACACTCTTGAAGATGCTGTCAAACCCAAACATTGCAAGCAAACAGTGGGTTTACACGCAGTATGATCATGAAGTCGGAATAAGGACAGTTGTAAAACCTGGCAGTGATGGTTCCGTATTACGACTAGACAATGGCAAGTTTCTTGCTGCAAAAATTGATGGTAACTCAAAGCATTGTTACATAAATCCACGAGATGGCGTAATCGGATGCTTTGATGAAGCCTGCCGAAATGTTGTCTGTACGGGTGCAAAACCAATAGGAATGGTTGACCACCTCCAGTTTGGAAATCCTGAAGATCCTGAAATATTTTGGACTTTCAAAGAATCAGTACAGGCAATTACCGATTATGCCAAGTACTTCCAAATTCCATGTGTTGGAGGCAAAGTGAGTCTGTATAATGAGACTGATGAAGGACCAATCAAGCCAACCCCGCTTATTGGAGTTCTTGGATTGATTGAGAAAAAGCCTCTGATTTCACAAAAAATTGTAGACGGCGACTTGATTGTCATGCTTGGTATCACAAAAGACGAGCTTGGAGGTTCTGAATATTATGAGTACATCCATGATCTGGTGGGTGGCAAGTGTCCTGCAGTTGAAATGAAGTCATCTAAAAAAATACAAGATGGTGTACTGGATATTATACAAAAGAGTCTAGTCAAAACAGTTCATGATTGTTCCAAGGGAGGTCTTGCAGTTGCAGTATCAAAATTATGTATCCAAAATGATATCGGATGTAAAGTTTCACTTGAAAAAATCCCATCAGAAAAATTAATGCGCGATGAATTGTTATTCTCAGAATCACATTCAAGATTCTTGCTTGTAGTCAAGCCGCAAGATGAAAAAAAGATGATATCTATTCTAAAACAAAGAGGAATAACTCATGCACGTATTGGTATGTTTTCAGGCAAGGACATTACATTCCAAGAAAATTCAAGTGTAGCAGTTAGAGTAAGGGTTGATAAAGCACAAGAAAAATGGTTAAACTCGTTGGGGGGACTTGTAACACATGGTTAAGGAAAACTGTGGTGTAGTTGGAATCTTTAGTCTGGATGGAGCAAATGTAATACCTATGGTAATTGATGCATTACGTGCACTACAGCATAGAGGCCAGGAAGCCTGGGGTGTTGCTATACCAAAAAAGCAACCATTCAAGCAACTAGGGCTTGTATCTTCTGCAGTCTCAGAGTTTGATAGAGTTACACGCGAATACGAATCACCTTCTGCAATTGGGCATGTGCGATATTCTACAATGGGGAAAAGTAACCTCGAAAATGCCCAGCCGCTAAAGGTGAAGGACTTGTGTGTTGCACACAATGGTACAATATCAAATGTTGAAGAGCTGACTGGAATGGTTGGCGGATGTACTTTTACTCCTCAAAATGTCAGTGACACCCTGATTGCTGCCCAGAGACTTGTCACACTGATGGCTGATAATGGCAAGCTTGGAAATGCACTCTCTATTTTAAAAAATGAAATGGTCGGCTCGTTCTGTTTTACATTTGTATCTGATGATAATGCTGTCTATGCAGCACGTGATCCCAAAGGGTTCAGACCAATGGTTCTGGGGTATCGAGAAGACAACAATACGTACATCGTTGCCTCCGAATCTGCTGCACTTTCTGCAGTGGGGGCAAAACTTGTCAGAGATGTAAAGCCCGGAGAACTGCTCAAGATTAGTAATGCTGGCATCGAATCTGAAATGTTTTCAGAAGAAAAAAAGCCAGCTCATTGCTCATTTGAATTTACCTATTTTGCACATCCGTCAAGTGTGATGGAGGGCTCTAACATTTACCTGGCAAGAAAAAGAATAGGACAATTTCTTGCACGCAAATTTGCAATAAAGGATGCAGACATTGTCATCCCAGTCCCAGACTCTGCAAGGCCTGCTGCATTGGGATATGCACAAGAGCTTGGAGTACCATTTGAGGAAGGATTGCTCAAAGATCGATATAGCAGAAAAGGTCCATTGCGCAGCTTTATCGAACCTCATCAAGCAGACCGAGTGGAGATAAACCGCTGGATTATACCCATCACCCAAGTAATTTCCGGAAAACATGTAGTTGTTGTAGATGATAGTCTTGTTAGAGGCACAAGCTCAAAGGCAATCATCAAGGCTCTAAGAAGGGCAGGTGCAAGAAAAATAAGCATGGTTATAACATTTCCACAAATTCAATTTCCATGTTATGCTGGAATCGACTTTCCATCACAGGATGAACTTGTGACATACATGGGTGATGGCAAGAAATACACCGAGGATGAAATTACAGAAAAGGTAAGACAACTAATTGGGGCCGACTTTCTTGGTTACAACGATGCCAAGAACTTGGCAGCTGCAGTTGGAATGGATGCTGATTCAATGTGCTTTACTTGTTCCAGCGGAGACTACTCCACTCTGGGAATCAAGCCTATGTTTAAAACAAGGGCAGAAATCAAGGGTGAATAGCATGGAACTTTCATTTGTCTTGGTAAAAAGCAAGATGGGCCATGAAATGGATGTCATGAATGATATTCTAAAAATTGAAGGTGTAAAGGAAGCGACAGGAACATTTGGCCAGTTTGATATATTTGTCAAAGTCCAAGCTCCTACCAGATCTGAGCTTGACAAAATAATAACAAAGAAAATCCGTATTGTACCAAATGTTCTTTCAACTACTACATTACCTGCACTTCCTGGCAAGAACACAAAATAGTATAAACCGCATTTCTTACCTAAAATGTCACTTGGTGTATCAGTTTAAATCCAAGCCTGTTCAATGACCGCCTGTTTGAAGTTTTTACGCTCAGGCAAAGTCAAAGACATTTACGAGCTTCCAGACGGAAACATTCTTTTTCATTTCTCAGACCGGGTCTCGGCATTTGATGTAAAATTTCCAACACCTATTCCAAAAAAAGGTGAGGTGTTGTGCAGGTTTGCCGAGTTCTGGTTCAAAAAATTGCCAATCGAGAACCATTATGTCCGAACAGAGGGCAAGGACAAGATTGTAGTAAAAAAGATGCAAATGATTCCAATTGAATGCGTGGTACGAGGATATTTCTATGGGAGTCTGGTCCAAAGGTGGAAAGACGGTCAGGCCAAGTTGCCAGATGGAACAAATCTAGAACTTGCTGCAAAACTACCAACACCAATCTTTGATCCTACCACAAAATCTGAAACACATGATGTTCCAATATCAAAGCAAGCTACAATTGACAGAAACCTTGTAACAAAAACAGAGTATGAGTGGCTAGAAAATGCCTCACTTGAGATTTATCGTCAAATGTTCCAGGCTGCAGACAAGACAGGATTTGTTTTGGCTGACCTGAAACTAGAGTTTGGCAAGATAGGAAATGATATTGTTCTTGGTGATTCCATTGGGCCTGATGAATATCGCCTGTGGCCAAAAGAGTCTTACAAGGTTGGAAAGATTCAGGAAAGCTTTGACAAGCAACTGTTGCGTGACTGGCTTGCTGAAAACGGATATCAAAAAAAGTTTGAAGATGACCGAAATGCAGGAAAAGAACCTATTGCACCACAACTATCTAGCAGTTTATGCAATGAACTATCAACAAGGTATATCACTGCATACGAAAAGATAACTGGAATCAAGTTTTAACTCGAATCTCTAATCTGAGCCTACCATATTTTTTGCACCCCGCTGCCCATTTGACCCCATCTTGACAGGTTTTTCCGATTTTTTTATTTTTTTGAAATTTTTGATATTTTTTGTACCGGTACGATGGCTCTAGTAATGGTATGATATTGGTATTACTGTTATTGATTTGATACTAGTGCTATGAGTTTCATCATTATGTTGTATCATGTCATAGTATCGTGACTAGAAATATTCGTGTGGGTTGATCAAACTTGGAGCATAAAAAAAAATTACGTAATGGACAAAAAAATATGATCTCTTGATCTTTTAGGAAAACTAGAAAAGTAGACTTTAGAAAATGTCAACACTACTACAAAAAGAACTCAAAATAAGTAAAATACTTAGTACAAATGCAGATCAAGCAAAAGCCCTTGATGATGCTGCAAGAATAAAGATTCTACAAATTCTGTATCACAAGCAACTTGCAACCGAACAGATTGTTGATGAACTAAACAAGATGGGATACAAAAAAGCAACCACTACAATAAGGCATCACATCGACGTCCTAAAAAATGCTGGACTGATTGAAATTGTAAAAATGGAAGAAGTCAGAGGTGCTGTTATGAAATATTATGGAACCTCTGTTAGGGTCATGGGTACAAAACTTCCAGCAAATTTTGAATCTGAATTTTCAAAGACAATTGCAGACACTTCAATCAAACTTGAAAAAGTGATAAAAAATATTGTCGAAAATGCAGGACACAAAATAAAGAAAAAAAGCTCAAAAAATCTTTCCGCAGAATCAAATTATGAAGAGCACATCATGATGGAAATTGTTAACAGGGCAATGGCAAAAGTGTTTGAAAACAACGGCCAGTTGCTTGTACAAAAATAACTTTCCTCATTTTACTTCGATTCTAAAAATTCCGCGGGTCTCTGGATTTTGTAATGTCTTTATCATTTGCCGAGGAATTGAATCTGATGCAGTATCACATCCAATTGATAAAGTTCTAGGACATGTGAAATTACTTTTTCTGATCACAATATCATGTGGATTTTTCAAAGTGAGTTTCTCGCTACCTCTACCTGTTATCTTGTATGAATGCTCACCGACCAATATTGTACAAGTAACCTCTGATTGAGGATTTTGCAACAATGTTTTCATCTTGTCTGGAATTCCAAGACAACCGCATGAAGCTCTAACACCCACTATACAATCTCCATTTACGGTAAGATCAGGGTCAGTTGTGATTTCAATTGATTTTGGGTGCAGTGATCTTACATTCTTGTGACCATGAAATGAGATCTCAAAACGCATGATCTCAAGTTGTATAAACTTAAATTAAACCTTCAAAGGATGAAGTTTGAAATGCTACCAGCAGCTGCAGGTTATGATCGAGCAATTACAGTCTTTTCTCCTGACGGTAGACTTTACCAAGTTGAATATGCTATAGAAACAGTAAGACGTGGTACTCTTGCAATAGGCATCAAAAGCAAGGATGGTATCATACTTGCAGTCGAAGAAAAACCAAGAAAATTACAAAATTCTGATATTACACAAAAAATATTCCAAGTCGATGATCACATTGGAGTTGCAGCAGCAGGCTACATTCCAGATGCAAGATCTCAAGTCGACAATGCAAGATTCTTTTCACAAAGTAACAGAATGATATATGACGAGCCAATCGAGGTAGAATCAGTTGCAAAACACTTGGCAGATCAGGCTCAGCAATATACTCAATATGCCGGTGTGAGACCATTTGGTGTCGCACTTATAATTGCAGGAATTGACAAGAGCGGCAGCACCATATATCTGACTGACCCAAGTGGAACATACATTTCATATGATGCAGTAGCAATAGGTGCAGGTGCAGATCAAGTTACAGAGTTTCTAGAAAAGAACTACAAAAAAGATATGACAGTTGAAGATGCAGCAGCAATGGCAATCGAATCAATCTATCTAGTCAGCGAAGAAAAAGACGGTGTAAAACATATCAAGATGGCACAAATCCCACTTGCAACAAAACAACTGACCAGAACAAATGAAAAAGATATCGAACATTATGCAGTCAAGGCAAAAGAAAACATTGCCAAGAGACCAAAGTAGCATCTAATATTTTATAGCACAATAATCTTAGGACAGACATTGAAAATTTCAATCGCAATTCCAGATTCTTCACTTTCAGAAGAACCTACTCCACTTGACAAGGCAATGAAGATATCTCAGATTGCAAGAGCGTGTTCAATATTTCATGTAAATACAATTTACATCTACAAAGAATCTGGTGGCTCAGACAGAGACAGATCGTTGCTTAGAAATCTCCTTCGATATCTTGAAACACCGCAATACTTGCGAAAGATACTTTATCCAATAAGTGATGATTTCCAGTTTGCAGGAAGTCTCAGTCCGCTCAAAATACCATCACATGTGCAGACGTCGGATCCAAAAAAGATCAAGGCGGGAGATGTAAGAGATGGAGTTGTGGTACAATACAAAGGAAAAAAATTTGTAAATGTCGGTTTTGAACAACTGATTCCATTTTACAGCAAGGATGAGGATGGCAAGAGGATCCTACTCAAATTCAAGGAAGGATACCCTGCTCTGACTGTAAAGCAGATCGAAAAAGAAGAGATCTCACAGTATTGGGGATATGATGTAAAAGAAGTCTCAAATATTAACACATTTCTTACCACTTGGGGATCTGCCATCATACTGACATCACGAAGGGGCAAACCCATCCACAAAACACAAAAATATTTTGACGAGATCTCACGGGAGCCGGTCTTGCTTGTCTTTGGCTCTCCAAAAAAAGGAGTCTATGAGATCTTGGGAAAAAGCATTGGAAATATTCCACGATCTCAGGTGTTGAACTTTTTTTCAGATCAGGCAACAGAAACTGTCAGACTTGAAGAAGCAATTCTTGGAACACTTGCAGTACTTAACACTCTTACCCGTAACTAGTTTTAATACGGGATCAGTGGTGGCAAGAAATATTGGATAACAAAACACTTGACAAAAAGAAGTTTTTACTTTTTGGGATTATTGTAGGTACTGCATGTGTGATAATTGGAGGCATACTGATGGTAAACAGCATCATACATTTTCTGCGCTAGGATCTAATTTTTAAAATAAAACTTGGTATTCTCTAATTATAGACTTATAATGGGCTTTTCGACAAATTTGCTTAACCATGGGTCATAGGAAGCATAGTCAACCTAGGAGGGGAAGCCTTGCATATTTGCCAAGAGGCCGAGCGAAGAGCATGGAAGCCCGAATTAGAACATGGCCCAATGTAAAAGCTGAACAACCAAAACTTCTCGGTTATGCCGGTTTCAAAGCTGCTTGTATGAGAATAGCAAGTATTGATGATCGAGAAAAGACCCCGAACTTTGGAAAACAACTTGTCGGACTTGGTACAGTTGTAGTTACTCCTCCAATGTCTATAATTGGAATCCGGGGTTATTCTAAGGACAGATATGGAATAGATTCTACTTTTGATGTTTATGCTAAAGATTTACCAAAAGAACTTTCAAGACTTTTCAAAACAAAACCAGATGAAAAAGCAATTGAAAAAGCAGAAAAATCACTTGTTCACATTGATGAACTTTATGCAATTGCAGCAGTTCTTCCACGCAAGGCAGGACTTGAACAAAAGAAACCATATGTTTTTGAAGTTGCAGTAAAAGGCGGAGATATCGCAAAACAATTTGCATTCTTAAAAGACCTTTTAGGAAAAGAAGTAAAGATTGATCAAGTCTTTCAAAAAGGAGTTGAAGTCGACATTGCAGCAATTACAAAAGGAAAAGGTATTGAAGGTCCAATCACAAGATGGGGTGTCAAGAAGAAACAACACAAATCAAGAAAAAGTGTCAGAGCTCTTGGTACACTAGGTCCAATCAGTCCTGCAACTATCATGTACTCGGTTCCAAGAGCCGGTCAAAGAGGTTTCCACCAAAGAACACAATACAACAGTAGAATTATGATAGTTAGCAATACTGCAAATGATGAATTAAAAATTAATCCAGCAGGTGGTTACAAACACTTTGGTCTAGTACAAGGTGATTATGTAGTAATACGCGGTTCAATTCCTGGAACTTATCGCAGACTAGTAAAACTTCGTGCACCTGTCAGACCAAAATTGACAAAGGTCACACAACCAAAAATATTAGAGGTAATGATTAACAAATGAAAGTTCCAGTCTTTACAACAACAGGCTCTAAAGATGGCGAATTAGAATTGCCACTTGTATTTTCAACTCCTATTAGAAATGAACTAATTCACAAGGCATACGTACACTTGGAATCACACTCCTTCCAAAGACAGGGAAGATATCCAAATGCAGGTATGGATGTTGTTGCAGAATCTAACAGCCCACCAACAGGTCACCACCAAGCAAGAGTCGCAAGAATGGCAGGCGGTGGAGGTGGAAGACAAGGACAAGCTGGTGGAGTTGCAATGACGAGAAAAGGAAGACAAGCACATCCTCCAACATCTGAAAGAATAATACACAAAATGTTAAACAAGAAAGAAAACCGTCTTGCTCTATGTTCTGCATTGGCAGCAACAACTTCTTCCACTCTGGTAAAACTTAGAGGCCACAAAGTAGACAAGATTGAATCATTTCCAGTTGTAGTATCTGACCAAATTGAATCTGTAGTAAAATCAAAAGATCTAGTCAAAGTTTTAGATGCATTACATCTGTCACAAGATGTAGACAGACTACGAAGCAGACTGAAAGGTCGTTCAGGAAAACCTTTGCTAAGAGGCAGAAAGACCAAAGTAGGAAAGAGTGTCTTATTTGTAGTAAAAGATTCAAAGAATCTTTCCAAGGCATCACACTCACTTTTGGGCGTTGATGTTGTATCTGCAAAGAGTCTTAGTGTGCTTGACTTGGCTCCGGGTGCAACACCTGTAAGATTGACAGTATTTTCTAAAGGCGCAATTGAAGAGATCTCAAAAATAAAATCTCCGCATCTTGAAATTTTGGTGGCTAACAAATGAATATTGAAGAAGCAAATCACATCATCCTAAAACCATACATCACTGAAAAGACATTTGCACTAGTTGAAAATGAAAGCAGAATTTGTTTCCTGGTGAGAGAAGAAGCAACCAAGCCAAAAATTGTTGAAGCAATAAAACTTCTCTACAAAGAAGATCCAATCGGACTAAACGTATGCAGAACAGTATACGGCAAGAAAGCATTTGTAAAATTCCAGACAGTTGAAAAGGCAAGAGATTTGGCTACAAAGATAGGAATGCTATAATATGGTCAGTCGTGAATCAACTAAAGTAATGGTGAGCATAAATGGTTAAAGAATACAAGTACCGTGGCTTAGCAATTGAAGAAATAAAGAACCTGTCCCTAGAGAAACTCTTTGAACTTTTACCGTCCAGAGCACGAAGATCACTTACAAGGGGCATCACAGACGGCAAACGAAAACTCTTGGAAGAGATCAAGTCTGCTAATTCTGGAAAAGCCAATACACAAATCAAGACACACCTAAGAGATGTCATCGTTTTACCGTACTTTGTAGGCCTTACAATTCATGTTTATTCAGGAAAAGAATTCTTACCAGTTACAATACGACCAGAAATGGTTGGACACTATCTAGGAGAGTTTGTACGAACCAACAAGAGAGTTATACACGGTGCACCTGGTGTAGGAGCATCCAGGTCTAGCTTGTACGTGCCATTAAA
>JAKEIJ010000153.1 GCA_022545805.1 Nitrosotalea sp.
AAAGATGGGAGGATAGAAAAAGATGTCTTCAACTAGACTACCAAAATCCTCCACCAAAAGACTTGGAGTAAAACTTGCGGTTCCAATTTTAATTGTAATGTTATTTGTACCAACTGCACTCTCAACTTTTACTGCATACGGTCAAGTGCAGACACAAGATTGTTTTGCACCTCTTACTACTATTCTTGATGCTACTTATGCTGGTCCTGTAGTTGTTGACTCGTATTGGGTTGATCAGGGAACGTCCTCTGCAAATGATGTTACAAGTAACCCTGTGAAAAAGGAAATTGGTCCTGGAGAAGGACCATCTGTTTTTGCAGTAGTCTTTAACAATAGAAATTCAGCCTTTCCAATAACTTCGATTACTGCATTTCTTAATCTGCCACCGGGATTCACACCTACTGGAGAGAGCGCAAATCCTCAGTTGCTTCAACATTACAACCAAGCATCAAGAGTTGCAACTAATCCTGCGGTAGGAAACTATTATGGACAAGTGGCACCTGGTGCATCATTTACTATGTATTTTAACATAAATGTTCTACCATCTGCCAAAGTAGGTACTTTTGGAACAACTGTTGTTGCAAATTATGTTCAAGTGGGAGTAATTGGACAACAGTGTACTTCAGCATTACTCAATGTTCCATTTGTTCTTCCTGGAAAAGTGATATTGGATGCATCTACTGCAACTTCTGATCTTATTCCTCAAACTAACAATCCAATCTCAATTACAATTGAAAACAAGGGTTCTGCTGATGCAACTGGAGTGGTGGCAACCATTGTAAACCTTGGAAGTTCTAAAGGGGGTACTGGTAGTAGTGGCAGTGGAGGATCTCTTGTATTGCAATCTGCTACCACACAGATAGTCAATCTGGGACCTAATACTTTCAACTTGGGCACAATACCTGCAAAATCAAAAGCTACGATAAGTACAACAGTTTATCCAAGTACTGCAACAGCTGGCACTACGCAAGAAGTACAACTTCAGATAAACTATCAAAACGCCTGGGGAAAACTTTCAACTGATTCTGTCAGTACGGGACTTGTTATTGAACCAAATCCGCCACAGACTCTAAGCTTGTCATATCTTGGAAATGCATCAACACCTGTAATTACTGCAGCTACATTAGATGATCTTGATTTTGCTGTTGCAAATAATAGCACTAATCCAATGTCAAATATTTTAATTTCACTTGTACCTCAATCAACTTCGGTTTCTGTAGTTGGTCCATCTACTTGGACAATACAAGACCTAGAACCAGGAGACAGACAAATACTCACCACAAAGGTTTATGCAGCAAACACTTTGATCAATAGCCCGGCTTCTTTTACATTGACTGCAAATTATGTATCAAAAGGGCAAACATTAACAAACTCTCTTACCTTGGGAACTTTTGTAGTTGGCAATATCAAACTCCAAGTCTATGGGTTATCTGCCAGTTCTGTGGGTGGAACTACTAATCTTGTAGGTAATTTACTCAATCAGGGTAGTACAACTGCATTATTCACAACAGTTCAGCTTGCACCCTCACAGCTTGTAGATGCTATGAGATCAGCAAGATTTGCAAATTCTACAAATAACCAATCTCAATCATTTACACCGTCTACACAAGGCGACAGCGGACAAGCTGCTGGTCAAACATTCCAAGGTGGAGGCCAAGGAGGAAGTGGACAAGGAGGATTCCAAGCAGGAGACGGACAAGGTTTCCAAGGACGTGGACAGGGACGTGGTCAAGGGGGCGTTGGAGGTCAAGGATTCCAAGGCGGCGGTAGCCAGAGAGGTTCGACATCCACACAACAATTCATTGGAGATCTTTCACCAGATTCACCAATTCCAATCAGTATGCCGATTAGAGGAGTTAGTTCACTACAACCTGGACCATATCAGGTAGCATTCAAGGTAGTCTATGCTGATGACTTGAAAAATTTCCACACTGTAATATTAAATGGGACGGTCTTTCTTGCTAGAGCCCCACCATCTAATGCTGCACCTCAGGATCAATCCATACTTGATCAGATCCCTCTGTCATTGCCAGTAATTATTGGAATACCAATTGCAGCAGCAGTAGCGATTACATTTGTAATAAAAAAGAAAAGATCAAAGAAAAAACTAGCAATGCTAACACAAGGAGATACTGACATCGTATCAATATTTGATAGTGCAAAAAAGAAAGAAAATGAATCCTAAAGATCTTTTTTTACTGTCGTTTGAAGCACTAGTTGATAGAAAAGTCAGAACACTACTTACCATACTTATGGTGGTACTAGGATGCAGTCTTGTTGTCGTGTTAAATGGTCTGAGTGCAGGCCAGTCCGCATTTTTGGAAAAACAGTTTAACACACTTGCAGCAAATGTTATTTTTGTCGGTAGTGGACAACGTTCTCTTAGCTCATTTGCAAGTTCTTCAAGTAATTCTTTGATAATCAACGATGTCATTCTACAGAAAATAAAGAGCCTTCCAAACATATCCGATGTAATACCTGAATACACTGGTTCAGTACAAATGAATTCGCAGGGAAATACTCAGCGAGCTTCAATTGTTGCAATTGATCCTTCCAAATTGGCTGTGGAACTACCTAATCTAGAATATGTGGATGGTTCTACGGTAAATCCAAGCGATCGAGCGTCTGCGTTAGTGGGAGATACCATAGTAAATCCGCCTGGAGCTGATAGTGCTTTTGTTGTACTTGGCCAAACAATCCGAGCCACTTCAAGTTATACTGATTCAAGCGGAAAGCAAACAACGGTAATAAAGAATTTTGTAGTTTCAGGAATATTGAAACCGTCTGGCAATACTATGATAGATCGTTCCATTATCATAAATCTTGATGCCGGAAATGAATTATTGCACAAGCAAAATAGATATGATCAGGTAATAGTGGCAGCTACTACTCCTGATGATGTTGATACTGTACAACAGGAAATAACTGGCATGTTTGGAAAAACACTAGGTGCTACCACTCCTAAAGCAATCATGGCAGTAAGACAACAAGCCGCAAGCGGAAATGCTGCCTTTATCCTAATGGTTGGAATTATTGCACTTGTTGTAGGAGCAGTTGGTATTGTTACTACGTTATACAACTCAGTTACAGAACGAATTAGGGAAATAGGTACCATGAAAGCAATAGGTGCACAGAATACTACTATTTTGGCACTATTCATAGTGGAAGCTAGTTTGATTGGAATTATTGGTGCAACATTGGGAATGTTCATTGGAATTGGTGGGGGTTACATAATGAGTATCTTTACAACATCTTCTCCAATGGGAGGAGGTGGTGGACCATCTGTACACATACCGCCAATTTTTGCTCTAATGGATCTGATTAAGGTCTGGGTTCTTTCTTTCACGTTAAGTGTTATAGCTGGAATGTATCCTGCATGGAAGGCATCTAAACTATCCCCGATGGTCGCATTGAGAAGAGAGTAAAATTTCAGATTATCTATAGAGGCAATTATTTTAATTTATTTTTATAATGAGGTTCTAATCCTAGCCTGCAATGATTGGAACTACTGTCTTTAAAGTCATTTGTGCTGCTGCAGAGAATATGTCTCCAGAAAATGGCACTATTAACATCATGATATATGCTACAACCATACTACATTTTCTGTTCATGTGATATACTACGTATTTTTGTTTATAATGAATTGCGCAACCATGTTCAGTAACATGGTTAACGGTTATTTCATGGGTAATTGACCGAGTCCTGCCTACTTTCATACCTATTATAATGCCGGTTATGATATCGTGAATAGATATCAACTTGGAACCACTTGAATTCTGTGATGTTTGTTTTCAGAGAGGAAGGCCAAATCTTTGCGAAACCTACAAGAATACGTTTACAAAAATCATTCCATTACAATTTTCTCAAAAATCCAGGCTAGACAAGATTCTAAACAGACTTGAGATAAGGCCACGTTCAGTTGACAAGCGTTGGACTATAGTTGTTGATTCTGAAAAACGTCAAGAATTTCTTGATTCGCTGTGGGGAGTCAATGTTACAATACATACGCTAGAGGATCATGTTAAGGTCATAACCAGACTCTACAAGCCCGAAGTGAGAAAATTGGGAGACCTAGAACAAGTCGAACTGCCAAGCAAAGAATCATGGGAAGAGTTTGATCCAAAATCACGAGACTGGATACCTCTACAAGTTGATACAAAAAAAGAAAAATTCTTTGCCCAAGTCAACATGGGAAATGTTTTGAAGTGTTCAAGTTTTGAAGGTACTGAATATTTTCGTACTTATCTAAACACTGATACTCCTATGCTTGCACCTATGGAAAAACGCGCGGTGTACAATATTGTATCCACAATTGCTGAACCGATAACATCTATTTGGAAATCCGATGGCGAGAACAAGAATAGTTTTATTGGATATGATCAATTGCCAAATCTTCCAGATGAAATTTTCAATGTCTTACGAAGACTGGCAACTATCGACAAGAGAATGCCTGAAACTATGATATTTGAAAACGATGATTTTGAATTGGTAAAGACTGTTCTAGGTTGTATCAAGATTGATTTGACAAAGTCTTCTGATACCATAACTTCACTCTTGGATAAAAAATCAGATACCCCAATACTGATTGAAACCATTTCAAAAGAGCGCTTGCAGGTAATGTTGGATATCCTACAAGAAATGGGTGGTAAAGTTGAGGCTGAAAAAAATGCTCTCACTTTATCT
>JAKEIJ010000154.1 GCA_022545805.1 Nitrosotalea sp.
AGTAATCAACATAAACTGTTCAACTGAAAAGCTTGACGGATTCAGTGGTCACAGCGATTACAATCAATTAATGTCATACATACACCGACTACGACCAAAGCTCAGACGAGTTATTGTAAACCACGGTGAGAGACGCAAGTGTGAAAACTTGGCAAGCTCTGTGCACAGGATGTTTAGAATTGCAACAACATGTCCTCAAGTGCAAGAAGGAATTAGATTACTTTAGATCGTATTCTGCTCGCCAGATCTTTACACCAGATGGAGTCACAATGATTCTCTCTTCTCCAAGTCTTGCAATATCTGCATCAGCATTTTTTGCAATGTTGTAAATTTCCTCAACAGCCTTTCTCAGCTCGTCCACATTTTTTTGTGCAAGCGGGGTTACCCTGAGAACCAGAATCATTCCCTTTTTGATGTCCTCTTTTACACTATGCACATCGCTATAGTCCCTCAAAGTTATTGCCTTGAGATAGGTCGGAGCCTTTTGCTGTTGCATACTTTCTAAACGATCAACTCCCCCAAAAAGTCTTTCTAGTCAAATATACCTTACAGACTAGCTTCCGTGGCTAAATTCTATACTGCAGGTATTCTGGTTCTGTGATACCACCGGTTACAATCTCCGACTTGGTACCATTCTTTTCTGTCAGTACAATACCTTCCTTGTCCCTTGGTGCATCAGAGTAACGTAGCGCGATAGCTGCAGCTAATTTCATATTTTTCTCAGAATCTTGTCCGCGCAACAATGAGATCGGACCGACATGATCTTTTGCATCAAACAAAACATCGCCAGGCAATGCAAGTGCTTTTATCATTTCATTTTCGTCCTTGTGTCTTCCTACAATGAATTTTGTGGTATCATCAAATCTAAAGTGTCTTCCAATTTTTAGCAAGTCAATGTCATTTGTGTTTGGATTTTCAGTATGCTTGAAGAGATCTTTTGCGCGAATTGCAAATGCAGGATCAGTAAGTAAACATCCACCTCCAGCATTTGGAGGATTGTCAAAACCAAACTCTTGTGCCATCTTCAATTGTTCTTTTCTAGAACGTCCTCGGATCATGCCAAGGTTCTCTCGCTTGATCAAACCATCAAGCTCAGGTTTTGTCGGTGGCAACAATGCTGCAGATAACGGTCTTACGATAACCCCTTCTAGGCCGGATTCTTTTTCTATCGTCTTCAAAGCTGGAGCAAATTGACTCATTGGTCTCTGGCCCAACACCTCACCTGATATTATAAATTCAGCACCAATCTCATCCATCACTTTTTTTCCTGCCTTGAACATCATGGAGCGGCAGTCAATGCATGGATTCATTCCAGAACCGTAACCGTGTTTTGGATGTTTTAGCATCTCGATATAATCATCGCCAAGATATACAGTCTTCAAGTCAACACCCAAAGAATCTGCAGTCTCTCTAATTTCAAATCCGCATCCTCTACCACAATCAAAATCACAAAACGGAGTCTTGATTGCAACAGCAGTTACATCAAATCCTTGGTTCTGCATCATCTTTACAGCTAACCTACTATCAAGTCCTCCTGACAATAACGCTACAACTTTCTTTTTCTCTTCCACAAAACCACAGGGTCTTTTTCCAATATCTAAACCTTCCAGCAAATATAAAATGGTACAATGATACAACTATCACATTGAACCAGCGAAGAAAGAACCTTTTGAAATATTGCAATAAAATAGGATGCGATGCACTTGTTGCGTTCGAGCCTGAAAATCTATTTTACATGACTGGATTCTGGGGAGAGGCAATCGGAATACTTGACAAGAACGGCTGCACCATCATAGCACCTGAGCTTGAAATAGGAAGGGCAAAGGAGGATTCCACTGACTGTGATGTGGTAAAGTCCGAGCGCGGTAAAGGTTCCATTGGAACCGTAATCAACAGATTGCAAAAAAACAAGGTCTGCACAGACAGCGACAGTTTTGGTATCGTATCAAGCCTGAAAAAATCCATATCAAAGGTGGAATCATCAACTGATCCTTTCTATCGCGCAAGGGAGGTAAAAGATTCACAAGAGATTGTCATACTGCAAAAGGCATCCTCGATACTTGATGAGATGTATGAGATGTGTGTTGATACAATGATGATCGGCCAGACAGAAGCACAACTTCAGTCTATACTAATGCAGTATGGAATGGAGCGGGGAATGTTTGCAACTGGATACAAGTCAACACTAAATCCATTAATCATAGCAGGCGGACCAAACGGTTCTCTGCCACATGCACAAGTTACTGACAGAAAATTCAAGAGCGGTGACATGGTTGTAGTTGATCTTACCTTACGATATCAAGGATATGTCTCTGATGCAACAAGAACATTTGGTATCGGTAAAGTATCTGATGAAGCAAAAAAAGTCTACGAGATCGTACGTCAATCACAAGAAGCAGGACTGAAAGCTGTCAAGCCAGGAACTTCATGCAAGTCTGTTGATGATGCTTGCAGAAATGTAATTGAAAAGAAACACTATGGAAGATTTTTCATCCACTCGACAGGCCACGGAATCGGACTAGAAGTTCACGAGCTGCCAAATATCAGTCCATCAAGCAAAGCAGTACTAACAAAGAACATGGCAGTTACAGTGGAACCAGGAATATACATTCCAAAAAAGTTTGGCATAAGAATTGAGGATTCTGTAATTGTTGGAAACAAGGTAAACGTGATGCACAAGTTTACAAAAGAACTAATCACAGTATGATGGTATCATATCATACAGCAAATTTCTTATACAAATGTAATTCATTACATGCATGATTTCGCGGTATCAAGGGAAGATCTAGTTGACAGACTATTGGTCTTTTATCTTGGTCTCAATTCCTGTTATGGTACTATTTGGTATACGCCATGGATTGGACGTTGACCATATCACTGCAATCGATAATCTTGTCAGGTTACATCATGCAACAAAAAAATCAAGACTGGTAGGTGCTGGGTTTAGTTCTGGCCACATGGTATCAGTTCTTGCCGAGATGGTATTCATCATTTACGTGGTTGGTAGTATAACCAGCTCAGGAAATATCCAGTTCTGGGGAGGAATTACAGGCACAATAGCGCTTGGTGCCATTGGTGGAGTAAACATCTATGCAATGAAAAAATGGGGCAAGAGCGGTTCTGCAATACTTGCAAGCAAGGTTTTAGGCAAAATAGGAGTCTTGGGCCCAGTTGGCTCTTCTTTTGTGACAGGAATGGTATTTGGACTAGGCTTTGATACTGCGACACAGATTTCTGCAATCATAATATCTGCAGTGGCATCAGCTACTGCAGGAATCCAGACAGCTCTAATTCTCTCAGGATTTTTCGCACTAGGTATGATCCCAGTTGATACACTGGACAGTGTCATGATTCGTTCCGTGTTCTCTAGAATATTTGATACCAAGGGTTTCAGATACATGGCATATGGGTTAAGTGGAGTGGCACTTTTTGTTGCGGTACTTGAATCATATTCTACAATATCAGGCAATGATATACTTTCGCCATTGACAGGTCCTGTCTTGGCAGGTTCCATACTTGCCGTATCATTTGGTTATGCATTTGCAACAAGAAAGAAAAAGTTACAGCATCATACTGAAAGCTCTAAGGAAAAACTCTAGCTGATTCTCTTTTCAATTTCTTTTCTGATAAATTTTGCAACTTTGGATTTTTCCTTCCATCCAGATTCAGTGGTATTTTTCAAATCAATTGATATTACATTGTTGTAACCAGAATTTTCCTTGTATCTTTTTGTTCCAATGTCGTTTGCGATAACCAGGTCACAGTCTGCTTGTACAATTTTCTCTCTTGCTTTTTTTATCAACTGTTCCTTGGAGATGCCAGTCTCTGCCTTGAATCCAACAAGGAAGACATTTTTTTGGATCTTTTTGATACCGTTTATCATCTTTGGAACTTTTTTCATCTTCAACGAAATTCTGGACAGATCGCTGTCAAGTTTGGTCTTGCTTGGTTTTTCTGGAGTATAGTCTGATACAGCAGCAGCAAGTATTACGATATCCCACTTTTGTCTCATCTCTTTTTTTACCGCCTCGCTCATCTGCGAACTGGTCTTGACGTGTACCACTTTGGCGCCTTTTGGAGGCATCTCTGTGCCTGGGCCATAGATCATGGTAACCTTGGAGCCTGCTGAGACAAACTCTGATGCAAGCAATACTCCAGTCTTGCCAGTACTCTGGTTTGTAATCACTCTCACGGGGTCGATGTATTCTATAGTAGGTCCTGCAGTTATCAAGACCTTTTTTCCCTTCAAAACAGGTGACGCGCCAAACCTTTGCAGGATAACATCAAGTATTTCTTCGGGTTCTGCTGCCTTTGCTTTTCCCTCGATAAATTTTGGAGAGATAAATGCAACTTTATTTTTTAAAAATTCAATGTTGGATACTACCGCAGGATTTTCATACATTGCCTGGTGCATCGCAAGTGCAATTATGATTGGAATCTTGGAGCCAAGCCCTACACTCAGTACCGTAGATATCGGTGTGTCATCGATACCGTTTGCAAGTTTGCCTAACGTATTTGCAGTACATGGATATACGACAATAAGATCTGATTGTTTGTAGTCTGCAACTTTGATGTGCTCCAGGTCTCCAGTAAGTTTTGTTATTACAGAATTTCCAGTTGCCCACTTGAAATAACTTGGCTGAATCAAATCAGTTGCAGCCTTGCTTGCAACACAGGTGACATCTCCGCCATGTCGCATCAGTAATCTTGCAAGCTCAATTGACTTGTAAGCAGCAACACTTCCAGATATGCACAAGACAATTTTTTTTCCTGCAAGTTCTGTACCGTCAGAGCCCACTATATCTAATGAAGGATGTTTTTCAACCAATTTCTTTTTTCAACCTTTCAAGTTCAGATTTTTCCATCAAAAAAGAATGTTCTGCTCCGGGAAACTTGCCTGATGTTACATCACTTTTGTATGACTGGACTGCTTGGATAACATCAGAAGACAATTCAAGATATCTTTTTGCAAATTTTGGTTTTATCTTTTCATACAATCCAAGTAAATCATGGACAACAAGCACCTGCCCGTCACAGTCAGGCCCAGAGCCGATTCCAATGGTAGGAATACTGACAGAATTAGAAATAATCTTTGATACCTCCCTTGTTACCATCTCAAGTGTAATGCAAAAGGCGCCTGCCTTTTCTAGCGCCTTGGCAGAATCAATCAACCTCACTGCAGCATCTTTTGTCTTTGCCTGGACCTTGTAGCCTTCCTGTACTGTAGTAGTCTGGGGCTGGAAACCTATATGACCCATCACAGGTATACCAATTTCCACAATGGCATGTATGGTATCTTTCATTTCAGTGCCTCCCTCCAGTTTGACTGCATCTGCACCAGACTTGACAAGCCTTCCTGCATTCTCAATTGCCTGAGACTTGCTTGACTGGTATGACATGAATGGCATGTCTGCAACAACTAACGCATTCTGTCTGCCTCTTGCAACTGCTTCAGTAAACAAACACATCTGGTCCATCGTAACCGGTATGGTATTATCATATCCCAACATCACCATCCCTGCACTGTCGCCTACAAGCAACATGTCAACTCCTGCCTTGTCGCATAGCTGTGATGTGGTATAATCATACGCAGTGATTACAGTAATCTTTTTGGAATTTTTCATTGACAAGATATCTCTGACAGATTTAGACATTTGCCATTCTCCTTAGATTTTTTCTTAAGGCATTGATTGATTTTTTCAAGTTTTTCTTGTTGTCAAACTTTTTTTCTACCAAGTCATGCTTTGATGATTTTTTGCAAACATCAATCAGTATCTTCATTCCACGCATTACGTTATCAACAATTGTAATATCAGCAGTCTGAGCAGTGCGCGACATGGGATTCAGGTCAAACGTAATTATATTTTTTCCAAATTTTTTCAGAGCAATGGTCCGGTCCCCATCCTCTAGTGGTACAAGTACAACGTCTGCAGAAAATATTCCTCGTTTATCTACAACTCTTCTTGCACTGTCAAGCTTGGGGATTTTCTTTGCAAATTTAGGATCAATACCTAGTATCTCTTTTGCACCATTTTTCTTCAAGTGTAGAGCAATTGCCTTTTTCCGTTTCTCGCTTGCATAAAACAGATTTACCTCAATCTTTGCACCAGTGACTTTGGACAGTTCCACAATCTCCTTTGGACAAAGTGCGGCAAAGTTGCCGTTTACCAATATTACTGGAAACTTTGCAGTCAAAAGTGA
>JAKEIJ010000155.1 GCA_022545805.1 Nitrosotalea sp.
ACAGAAAAAACCATAAAAACCATGAATAAGGATCCAATAGTGTTTGCTCTGACCAATCCAGAACCAGAGATTTACCCACCCATGGCAAAAAAAGCAGGCGCAAGAATTGTAGCTACAGGCAGTTACCAGTTCAATAACAGAGTAAACAATGCCCTAGTCTTCCCGTATCTGATGAGAGCAATCCTGGATCACGGAATACAAAAAATAGATACAAAGATACTATATGCTGCTGCAATTGCGGTTGCAAACACCATACCAAGAAAACAAATTCACTATGACAACATCATACCAAATGTTGGGAACAAGAAGCTCCAGCAGAACATAAGTAGAGCATTAAAGAAATTTTATAAAAAATAGCATATGCACGAATAGCACTGTAGACGATCAACTTTTTATTATAATCATGTCTTGGATCCTAACATGGTCATATCAAGGACTATAAAATTAGACCAATTCTGTAAATCCATACTAGATGCGGACAGAAACATACGTTCTGTTTCCATGCTAGATAGTAAAGGCAGACTGCTTCACGGTGCAGCACAAAGGGGCTTCGTGCAACCAAGTTTAGAAAAATGGAATGATATTCACCACATGGAATGCACGTTAGATGTTTCACTTGGAGCGAAATTCGATGATCTTTACGGACCAATTAGATATCATCATTCAGACAAGGACGAATTTGTGATGTTTAGTTTTCCGTACCACAGAAACATAATCATCATTACAAGTACAAAGAGAGTAAGCCCAATTACGTTATCAACAAAGATAGCTCGCATGATAAATGATTTCAAGAAAACTTGAATTTATTTTTGTGAATTATTAGGTAGACTTTAGCTTTGCCATAACCTTCTGCATGTCATTTATTGGAACAATTTTCACAGTACTTGTTGTTGATATTCCCACATGAATACACATCTGTTCTATATCATGTGCGCTCTTTGCATCCAAGATGATTATCCATTCGTGTTCAAGAACTGACATGTAAAAACCCAATACTTTGGTTATATGGAATTTCTTTTGTGTTGCTTTCATTTTCCCATGTATTTCTAGGAAAATTTTTTTGCTGCTTTTATTATTCATTGGACATAGATCAGGACTATGTATCGCAAATACTCCAAATAACACAAATACCCTCCAAAGTGATTTCTAATAAATCTTAACAATTACGAAAAACAAGAGCAATTTCAAGCGAACATGGATCCAGATCAGACAAGATCAAATAAAAAATAAAGAATGTAAATTGTTTAAATCACACAATAAGCAAAATAAACACATGATAAAGCACATCATGGTGCCATATGATAAATCAGAGTCTGCCTCTCATGCATTTGAATATGCAATTGATCTTGCAGGAAAATACAATGCAAGCATCAGTATTGTCACATGCGTTTCAATACAGGCACCAACGGAGCCATACTTTGGAACTGCATACATTGAGACTACACGACTGCTAAAAGAAGATGCAATAAAATCAACACAAAGTCTAGAGCCCCGATTGAAGGAATCAAAAATACAATACAAAATTGATGTACTAGAAGTAACATCAATTATAGATTCATTGACATCATATGCAGAATCTCACAATGTAGACTTGATAGTAATGGGGTCACGCGGATTTGGAGGCTTTAAGAGGTTGTTACTTGGAAGTGTTGCAAGCGGCATGTCACAGCATTCAAAGTGCCCTGTTTTAATTGTGAAATAATATTCTATAACAATACATCAATACAGAAGTCAATTTCATTTTCTATACCTAGATGCAAACGCATTGTCAGAGTCACCCAAATCTTTTACAAACTGTTGGCGCAATATTGTACCATACACAACTAGATCTCTTGCCAACATGTCCAATCTTGATTCTAGTTTTGGATTCATTTTTCCATCTGTAAAATCTTCACTGTCATTTAGTGATACACCATAAGGCATGCTCCATCCGTAACATTGTCTTACTGCAGTTCTCATTTGGTCCATTGCTGTCAAGCCTTTTTCATGAGATGCACAGATGTATCCAAAAGTCTTTCCAGCAAATTCTGCCCAAAAATAATCAAGAAAGTTTTTCATTGCACCTGACATGGAACCATGATAATCAGGTGTAGAAAGAATCAAGGCATCTGCCCAGGATACATCTTCTTGTATCTTTTTTATCTCAAGGCTTGAATTGTTTTCTCCTGGATCATACAATGGTAACTTATTTTGTCTGAGATCAAATAGCCTAGTCTCTGCACCATATTTACTTGCGAGATTCAAGGCTATTGATAGCGCTGTTGTGCTAGATGCCTTGTTACGTAGACTTGAACCCACTCCTAGAACTCTAAATGTCATACATGTCTCACCATTTTATGGAATAAATAATCTCATTTTAGTGTAACATATAACATTAGATATGCAAGTGTGACTGAGTTTTATAATCCCAAGTCAAATAATAGTAGAATCTCCAACATATATCGAGTGAAAACATATTGAAATTTGTCATAGAATTTAATCCATGCAAAGAGTGCAAGGACATCATCAGAGAAGCAAACGAAAGCTTGTCTATTGACGAAGGATCCAAGAAATTTTTACGGCACATAACATACAACCATACCGAAGTAGCACAAGCAATAATCGAAGAGCTTCCAAAACAAGCAGACAAGGAAAACTTTCCGTGGTTTAGATAATATATTTTCGATTTGGATCTGACCCGATCAAATACACAATTACAGATATGACGGGTTTTGCGAGTGGTCCACACTATGCTCGAGTGCAGAAGACATTGGAGTTTCTAGTCTACTCAACGTTTTTTTCTTGATGAATCCAACTGTCATGATATCAGCGCGAAATACCAAAGAAAGTAGCCAATCAATTCCAACCTTTATTTTCTTTTCACGTGTTGGCAAGTGCGACCAGTAAAATGATCTCCACAAGACCCATGCCGAAAATCCATGTATTTTTTTTCCATTAAGAAATGCAACCCCAATTCTTTTTCCTATCGTAGCCATCACACCTTTGTTGTGATACAGAAATGGTTTCATCAAATTTACGTTACCTATAATAGATGCAGCCAGATTTTCTGAGACTATCTTGGCTTGCCTTATGGCAATCTGTGCAGTTGTAGGGTATACAGAATTAGTCTTGTTATCAACCAGATTGGCACAATCTCCTAACGCAAAGACATTAGGATGAACTTGTAGTCTCATGTATTGATCAACTACCAACCTACCTGATTGGCCATGTTCACACTTGAGTGCGGATATGAGAGGATCCACTATAACCCCACCTGCCCAGATGAGAGTAGCACAAGGAATGATAGTATTATCGCTTAGTAGCACGTGATCTTCTCCAGCATCCACTGCCTTGGTATTTGTTATTACTTCTATTCCTGATTTTCGAACATAATCAAGTGCAAACTTACCAAGCTCATCTCCAACTTCAGGCAAGATTCCTTCTCGTGCAGATACAACAATAGTACGAATTTTTTTTGGGTCAATATTTTTGTAATATCTTTTTGTAGCATCTTTCAGAAAGTGATGTATCTCAGTAGCTATTTCTATTCCAGCGAACCCACCACCAACCACTATGAATCGTAAAAGTTGTTCCTGGAGAATTTGATCTCTTTCTTGGTCCGCACACTCTAATACACCTATGACATGATTTCGTATTGCTATTGCATCCTCTAGTGTTTTTATGGTAAACGCAAATTCTTCGATGTGAGCATTGCCAAAGAAATTATCTTTACTGCCAAGAGCAAGAACAAGATAATCATATTCTAGTATCGTTTCTTTTTGATCAAATATTCTAGTTACAAAGACATGTTTGTTATCAATATCAATTGAAATGATCTTTGCATGACAAAAATTTGCAGTTTTACAAAAAGATCTAATCGGCGTAGTGATATCACTTGGATGAAGCATACCAGATGAAACTTCGGGCAACATTGGAGTAAAAAGAAAAAAATTATCTTGGCTTACCAGAGTAATTTCAACATCATTTTTTTTGAACTGTTTTTGTAATTCACGCAATACATTGCTGCCTGCAAATCCCCCTCCGAGTATCAATATTTTGGTTTTTGCTGGATTTTGAGTACCAAACTTTCGTATCATTTCAGGTCACTTGCATCTTTTTCAACATGAAGATAAAAGCAATGCGTATCAGCTAACAAGAGGGACTTGTGGTATCAGTGTACTCCCATACCAAAACGTTAGAATGCATAGAATTTATTCTTCCATGGTAAGAGTCAGTCATGAATAAAGACAGAGGCATTTGTAAAGGACTTTGCAAGGAACACAAGATTAGGAAGCCAAGGGACGGCACTAGCCGGTACCTATCAGGTCAAGTACGATGCCAAATTTGCGGGGTTTTCATGTCAAGAGAGGCATGCCATGACAAGCAAGATAGGCCTGCAACTGATGATACAATGGATCTATACTGCAATTGTTGTAACTGCATGGTAAGGTCAAGACCAAGAAACAAACCTGGGACCAAATCTAGTAAAAAGACACCTCAGGAAGAATATGACGAATTGAAAGAATTAAGAAAAAAGTATTGAAGATATTCAGACTAAAGACACGTTTTTGCCAAAATTCTTTTCATTGATTGATCGAAAATAATTCCTCCGTAGAACTTATCAACGATAAGGACCAAAGAATTGCATTGTTTTACAGGGACAAAAACATGGGAAATTTGCAAAAAAGTAATTTTATCATAATAACATCGATTGTAGCAATAATTGCCATAGCAAGCATTGGATTTTTTGTAAACCAGTCTTTTGCTCAGACTGCTACAGTACCTGATGTGCCAACAGGATTTACTGCACTAGCTATTTCACCTAACAGTGTAAGTCTCAATTGGGGCCCACCACAAAATAACGGAGGTTCACCAATCACAGGATACAGAATAGATTATAGAATTGCACCATCGTCGACCTATTCCACACTTGTGACATTAGGAAATCTTACAACGTATACACATTCTGGTTTGACTACAGCCAAGACATACATCTACAGAGTGTATGCAATAAATGCGATTGGTACCGGAAGCGGCTCACCTGAGCAACCTGCAACTCCCACAACCACTTCTGCACCACCGAAACATATTGCTCCAAACCCTCCACAGAATCTTGTCGCATCGATATATTCTTCAACTCAGATAAATCTCTCATGGAGTGCACCAACATCTAACGGTGGACCACCGGTGACAGGGTACAGGATAAATTACACGCTAGACTCGGGGACTCCCATTAACATAGTAGCAAACTCTGCCAGCACACTTACCACTTACTCACATACAGGATTACAAGCAGGACATACATACACTTACAAAGTTTATGCGATAAACTCTGTTGGGACAGGCAATGAATCAAACACAGCAACTGCAGTACCCACACAGATCATAACAGTTCCAGGATCACCTACTCTTACTGCAACACCCTTGTCTGCCACAAGTGTCAGTTTATCATGGACACCTCCAGCAAGTGATGGAGGTTCTCCAATCACCGGATACAAAATAGAATATGCAAATGGAACGTCCACATATACAGTACTTGTTTCAAATACAGGCAGCACACAGACTTCGTATACCCATAGCGGTCTTTCCACAGGAGCAAGTTACACATATCGTGTTACTGCGATTAATGCAATTGGATCTGGGAATCCATCAAATGTTTCTACCGCAGTACCCGAAGATACAAAGACTGCAACAATAGTCTCTGCTGTTGCATTATCACCAACTAGTGTAAAGATATCATGGGTCCAGCCATCTCAGACATATGGACAGATGATAACTGGATATACCATCGACCAAGTGATAAATGGTAATTTCATTTCAATCGATGATACTTCAAGTAGTGTCACAAGCTATACAGTTCCAAATCTTACAACAAACAAGACATACAGTTTTTCAGTAACTACGATATTATCAGGAGGGTCGCAGACTAATCCCTCACCAATTGTTTCGGTAATGCCTACACGTACATCATCTGCACCAGACTCTGGCCAGACACCATCACAGCCTCCTGTACCGCAACAGAATCAGGCATTTCCAGATCCACCAACAGGTGCAAACGCCACACTAATCTCAGCAAGTACTGTAAAAATTTCATGGATAACACCATCAAACAATGGTAAACTTCCAATCACAGGATTCAAGGTAGAATCAAAGGTAGGAGTACAAGGTGCATGGAATACCATCGCTGCAAATACCGGAGTTCAAATGTCATTTATCAAATCAGGACTTGAATCTGGCACAACCTACTATTATCGAGTGTCATCAATAAACAATGTTGGAACTAGCCAACCGTCTAGCGAAGTCTTTGTAACCACAGAGCAGACTACAAATCCAACCCCCATACCTCCACCACCTCCAGTTCTACAACATTCTCAAGGCATGATTCCTGTCTTCAATACCACTTCAACAATAGCCTATGAAATCATAGGAGGCCAGATATTAGGCATCGGTGTCAACCCAGGAACATTTTCTTTGAATATCAATTTGAAAAGTGACAACCCTGGAACAATATCTGTTACAATTCCAAGAGACATGGTTGATGCAAAGAAACGAGATGGTACAGATGACACATTCATTGTTACAAGTGACGGAATGATTTCAGAATTTAATGAAACCAAGACCGGGTCATACAGAATGTTGTCTATAGCATTTCCTATACATACTGATAAAATATCAATATATGGAACAACTGCAGTACCTGAATTTCCAATTGCGTTAATTGCATTTCTTGTTGCATTCATCCCAGTAATCATGATCTCAAAAAGATTTACTAGTCGCACATAGTTTCTGTTTAAAGCAATCATAGAATTATTTTTTCACATTTTGGAAAGTATCATGGGAATTTCATGAAAAAACTCTACCAAGAATTTATCAATAGTACCGGACGAGTCTAACCATGCCAAGAAAAGAATACAAGACAATAACAGTCAAAGTCGACGCCTTTCAACAATTTGCTAGAGCGATAAAAAAAGCAAAACAGGATGACTCGTCAGTCGACAATAGCACATTTCTGGTGTCACTTTTGAACAAGAATCACAAAGGTAAGAAGAATCGCTCATAGAATACTGCATTCTTCAAGTCAGTAAATCAGAAATGTTCTAGCCTTTTGCAGTTATGCCTACGGATTCATTTAGGCTTAGAGTAAAGTTTTTCGGAGTTGTAGAGTTTGTTATTGCAGTAGAATTTATGTTAGAAGACATGGTAGAGTTTACACCACCAGATATTGTAACAGGCGAGCACTCCCCCTTGAAATAATTCCATTCATCACACTCGTAACCGTTAGAAAATACACAAATTCCAGTTTGACCCGATGATGTTGTTCGTATATCCAATTTCCCACCATGGTTGACACAGTAGACTGATGCTGGATTTGCCATAGTTGTAGAGTTTGCAGATGTAGTTATAGTGGGGGATACAGGAGTTTTATCCCATGTTTTAGAAAGATTAACAGTTACATCAAATCCTGCCAAGACACCTGTGAGCAATGA
>JAKEIJ010000156.1 GCA_022545805.1 Nitrosotalea sp.
ACAGAAGAACTTGTTATCACATTTTCTCAAAAAATATCCGGCAAGGCAACACTTTCAATTGATTTTCTAGGACAGCTAAATGACAAGCTTGTTGGGTTTTACAGAAGCAAGTACAAATTTAAAGGAAAAGAAAAGTATCTAGCAACAACTCAGTTTGAGGCAGCCGATGCGCGAAGAGCATTTCCATGTTGGGACGAGCCAGAAGCCAAGGCAACATTCGATGTATCGCTAGTAGTTGACAAGAACCATACTGCAATTTCAAACATGCCAGTAGTGTCAAAAAGAGCCAATGGAAAAAAGATCCAGTACAAGTTTGATACCACCCCAATCATGTCAACATATTTGCTTTATCTTGCAGTTGGAGAGTTTGAGTCCATCTCAAGCAAGTCAGGCAAGACATTGATTAGAGTAATTACCACACAAGGAAAGAAAGAACAAGGAAGACTTTCACTAGAGTTTACAAGACAATTTCTCTCATACTTTGAAAAATATTTCAAGATTGCATATCCATTGCCCAAACTTGACATGATTGCAATACCTGACTTTGCTTCAGGTGCGATGGAAAACTGGGGTGCAATCACGTTCAGAGAGACCATATTGCTTTATGACTTAAAGACATCATCTACTGAAACAAAGCAACACATTGCCGAAGTAATTGCACATGAGATAGCACACCAGTGGTTTGGCAATCTTGTCACCATGAAATGGTGGAATGATCTGTGGCTCAACGAAAGTTTTGCTACATTCATGGCAACAAAGGCAGTTGACGCATTATATCCAGAGTGGGACTTTTGGGACCAGTTCTTGATCTCTGAGATGACTGGAGGTTTGAGTCTTGACTCGCTAAAATCATCACACCCAATTGATGTGCCAGTGAAAAGTCCATCAGATGTACGTCAGATATTTGACGAGATAAGCTACAACAAGGGAGGATGTGTCTTGATGATGCTAGAGAATTTTATAGGAGATGATAACTTTAGAAAAGGATTACACAGTTATCTGAAAAAACATGAATATGCAAATGCAACAACAGAAGATCTCTGGAACTCTCTTGGTTCAATATCAAGACAACCAGTAAGGCAGATGATGAATACATGGGTAAGACAAGTTGGATATCCAGTAATTGAGGCCAAGGTACAAGATTCAAAATTAAGATTATCTCAGAGCAGGTTTCTCTTAGAAGACAGTAGAACAGCAAAGAAAGGAAATTGGATAATTCCACTCTCTGTAAGAACTGGAAACAAGACTGTAACCAAGCTTATGAAAGGACCAATTACAATACCATACCAAGCAGATTGGTTCAAGGTAAATGAGGGCCAAAAGGGATTTTATCGAGTAAAATACGACCAAAATGCACTTGATGCACTAGGAAGAAAAGTAGAAGAAAAAGAGATATCAAATGTGGACCGATGGAGCATCCACCATGATCTCTTTGCGCTATGCATGTCAAACCAAGTGTCATTTAGAGACTATCTTGACTTTGTAAAACATTATGAAGATGAAGACGACTATGTGGTACTATCAGATATCATATCCAGCCTGAACTTTTTCTATGTGTTACTATCAAAGGAAGCCTTTTGGGATGAAATTAAAGAATTCAACCGTGATTTCTTCAACAAGGTATTTGCAAAACTTGGATGGGATCCAATCAAGGGAGAGAGGTCAACAACTGCACTTTTGCGTGTACAGGTGATAAGCTCACTGGGAAAACTAGAAGACTTGGATATAGTTTCAGAAGCCAAGTCAAGATTTGCCAATTTGTTAAAGACAGGCCAGTTAAATCCAGACCTTCGCGGTCCTGTTTATTCCATAATAGCATGGACAGGTGACCATACAACATACCAAAAAATTCTCAGTCTATATCGCAAGGCTCCAACACAAGAAGAGATGGTAAGGTTACTTAGCTCACTTGCAAACTTTCAGGACAAGAAGTTACTGTCAAAAACGCTCTTGTTTACACTCTCAAAGGAAGTTAGAACACAGAATCTTTTCCAACCAATTGCAAGAATGATAACAAATCCACAAGGAAAAGAACTTGTCTTGCCATGGATAAAACAGAACTGGAAAGGAATTGTAACAAGATTTGGAGTAGGAAATCCACTTCTCAACAGAATAATTGGCAGTGTCTCAATTGAGGCAGACTTGGAAAAAGAAACAGAAGTCAGAAAGTTCTTTGCAAAACATCATGTTCCTGGAACAGAGATGAAGCTTGCGCAGACTTTGGAGAGAATAAGAATCCATGCAAGATTTGTCCAAAGCGTAAGAAAAGAATTCAGATAGATCTGTTTTTCATTGTTAGAATCCAAAATATAATTCGCTCAATGTTTAATAGTGCCATAAAATCAAAATCGCTAATGACCAATCCCTCCACTCGCAGACTAGGAATTATCACTGTGATATTTTTTATCGGTGGATTTTGGGGCATCTTCATGGGATTGATTGCATCTACCAAGCCCAACTTTATCCTGACTGCACTTGGAATGGTAAACATTTCACTTGGAATTTTTCTTGGATTTCGAGTTCTAAGAAAGAACCGAAAAGAGATGGACAAGAGAAGATAATCAAAAAATCACATATTTAGCAACGATTTTTATAATTTGACAACAATTGTCTAAAGATGTCTGAATTAAGTCTGAGTCACTTGCTATCAAGCGAATATGTAATACCAGTATTTCTTTTGACAATATTTCTTGCTTCCCTGATTGCTACAAGGGTAAAGATTCCATCTACTATGATTCTTGTGGGAATTGGAATTACCATATCAGTGATAGATTTTACAGGTCATGGAATTCCAAACATTTCAGGATTCAAGGTAGATCCAAAACTTATTCTCTACTTTGTCATTCCGCCTCTAATTTTTGAGGCGATGATGAAAATTGATCGTGAACAGTTCAAGACAATTAGGATATCTGCCCTTGCGCTGGCTACAGTCGGAGTAGGACTTGCCACAATAGTAGGCGGACTGTTATTAACATACTTGGCAGGATTGCCAATACTTGTTGCATTTGCATTTGCAGCACTAATCGCTCCCACAGATGCTGCAATTGTAATAGAGGTATTCAAGAGAGCAAAAATTCCAAAGACACTTGCAACATTGATGGAGTCAGAGGCAAGCTTCAACGATGCTACAGGTGTAATCATATTTTCTTCAATTATTGCACTAGCTACATCACAAGGATCATCACTTCCCACTGGCAGCATATCAGCTATCAACGTCAACATTTTGGAAACAATCGGACATTTTGCGTGGGTATTTTTTGGCGGCATTGCAGTAGGAGTAGGCCTTGGAGCAGGTTCACAGTATTTACACAGGTTGATAGAAGAACCATTTTCTGAAACTGCATTGTCTGTAGCGACATTGTTTGGCTCTGTTGTGATTTCAAATGCACTTGGTTTTTCAGGTCTAGTAGCGGCAGCTGCCGCAGGATTATGGTTTGGTGTGATAATGAGAAAACCCAACATCATAGGCGAAAAAGTAAGAGCATATGCATCAAACTTTTGGGAGATGATTGCATTCTTTGCAAATTCCGTGGCATTTTTGTACTTGGGATTAAACATGGACATGACAAGGATAGGACAGAATTTACCCCTAATTGGACTTGCAATTGTTGCAGTGTTGGCTGCAAGAGCAGTATCGACATATCCAATACTTGCAGTGACACACCGCTTTACAAAAGAAAAGACACCTGGAGCATGGAGGCATGTTGTTATGATTGGAGGTATGAGAGGAGCACTGTCAGTTGCACTTGTTGCAACCCTTCCTGAAAGCGATATGAAGGAGATACTAAAGACTATCACATTCGGAGTGGTCTTGTCTTCTTTGATAATCCAGTATCCAGTTCTTTCAAGATACATCAAAAAGACATTTCCTGAGGCAATGCAAGAACCAAAGAATATCTAAATCCCTTGCCAGAGATTTATGGATTTCTCATGGTTTATCAAAAAACATTAAACAAGACATGCAAAGTATCCAGCATATCAAAGATGAGTGAAAAAAATCAGGTTGAAAAAACTGTTCTAGAAGGAATAAGCTATGCCAAGCTTGAAAAACACAAGGATGCCATATCATTTTTTGACAAGGCATTAAAACAAGATTCTACAAACGTGGATGCATTATACAACAAGGGTATGTCTCTTTTGAAGTTAAAGAAAACCAAGGATGCCATGGCATGCTTTGAGAAGATAATTGAATATTCTCCAAATCATGTTGATGCACTGAACAATCTAGGAAATCATTTTGCAGAGATACAACAATTTGAAAAAGCTGCTACATATTATGACAGGGCACTGTCAAATGATCCTACATATGTTCCGGCATTATACAATAAAGGAATTGCATCAATTCAACTTGAAAAATACGATGATGCACTTGACTGTCTAAACAAAGTACTTGACAAAGAACCTGAAAACCTACAGGCAACATACTACAAAGGA
>JAKEIJ010000014.1 GCA_022545805.1 Nitrosotalea sp.
CCTGAAAATGTCATGTAGACAATTCTTTCGCTGCCAAGTTGTTTTATCTCTGATATCTTACTTCGCAGAAGATCATTTCTTAATCGTTTTATCAGTCGGTTCTCTTCCATTTGATTTATTTTTATGCCAGTTACCCACAAGCCAAAAGTTGAGAACATTATGAGTAAATCTGGCTTTTCTGCATGATGCAATTTGAAAAGAATGCTACTGCGACTTACGCCATAAATATTGCTCACATAATAGTCCTTTACTTGCTTGTTCATCTCTGTAATTAGATAACGTAGCTCTATACCTGCAAGCGTCATGATACCTAACTCTTCTTGACGCTGATTATACCTTTACTATTGTAACCAAACATTTTAAACGGGATTAAACCGAGTGATTTTGAAAATTTAGTTGGCACGACATCCAAAGAAAAAGGGAGATGAAAAACCCGATGTTGATGATAATACAAAGGACAATCCTGTAGGCTCACCAGGTACTAGCCAAACCGAAGAATCAAAGGTAAAAGGTGGACTGGATAAATTATTCTGGCTACGTGTAGGTATGGGAGTACTGGCCGGATCCCTTTCTGCAATTATTGGAAACGATCAAGTCGAATCAACTAGAGTAGCGCTGGGATTTGGAATTATGATAATTTTGTTTGCTGGTTCATACGTAATAGCAAAGTCCATGAGGATTCCTATTCCAATATCAGACAAGAAAAAACTCATTACAACAGGATATGGAAGCTACTTTTTGATGTTCATATTTTGCTGGATCTTGGTAAATACACTAATTCATCCCGATGTGGGAATTGCAACAGTCAGGTAGTTCTAAATATCAAACCAGACAGGTAAATTAAATGTGGAAACATCGCACTCCTGGAATTCCTGATGAATTGTTTGAAAGAGTAGAGGACGTACCAATAACTAAAGAAGAAATTCGTGTTATCCAAATAAGCAAGGCAAGACTTTCAGAAGGGCAGATAGTATATGATGTTGGGTGCGGAAGCGGATCGATCTCGATCGAGGCTGCAAGTCAGATAGGATCTTCTGGCAAGGTCTTTTCAATAGACATTGATCCAAATGCAGCAGAACTGACAAAGAAGAACTTGGAAAAATTCCAGATCTCTAATGTGTCTGTCATCTTGGGCAACGCAACACAAAAAATTGACGAGTTGCCAATGGCAGATGCCATATTTATCGGAGGCACTGGAGGCGAAACTGCTGAGATAATAAAACTATGTGAATCAAAACTAAAACAGGGAGGAAGAATAGTGATAGGAACCATTTTGGTTGAAACACTATATTCTGTGTTGAATGTAATTGAAAAGCTAAAATTTTCATCAGTTGATATAATTCAGGTAACCATATCCAAGAGCAAAAAAACTTCTACAGGTACTATGTTTCTTGCAAGAAATCCTGTTACAATAATTTCAGCAACAAAAATATAAAATTATTCCTTGAAAAAAAATGTTTTTGCCTATATTGAGGCTTAGACCTGATATTTTCCAACCTTTTCTGCTTGCTCCAGCTTGTCAATCTTTTCATCATTGGTTTTGACCCGCTGTTCAATAGTAGAGTCGGTTGGTGCCTTTGCTCGAAGGTCTTGTATATTTTTTCGTTCGGCATATGCCGCATTTAGTTCGGTTGATGTCATAATATCAAGATCATTTTCATCTTAGATAAAAGTAGGTTACAAGTTTGTAATTAAAACTAACACAAGTGTTAACATCTCTTAATAGCTTCACAGTGTTATTCATACTATGAAGTCACTTGTTGGAGCAATACTTGGCATTTTTGTGTTGACAATTATTCTAGTTGTTTCGCAACCAGCATATTCTCAATACAGCTATAGCACTCCATCTACACCTACACAATCTACACCTACACAATCTACACCTACACAATCTACACCTACACAATCGGGC
>JAKEIJ010000157.1 GCA_022545805.1 Nitrosotalea sp.
AATTGAGATATACGGCTCTAAGTGTATCGTAATATGATTGACATTTGAGACAGATTGTTTTATCTGGGACTCAATCTCATCGGATACATTATGTGCATCCTCAAGTGACATGTTTCTGTCAACCAAAACATGCAGGCTGATGAACACGCCATTTTCTGCAGTAAAGGAGCTTACATTGTGAATGCCTTTTACTCCTGGTACCGATGATGAAACTTTGTTTATGATATAATCTGCAGGAACATCTTTCCAAGTTGGCTCAAAGTGAACAGTGACATTAGAATTTGCAATTGCATTTTTGATATTTTTTTCCACGTTTGCACTGATCTTGTGAGCTTCTTCAAAACTTGATGCAGCACTAAGGGATATGGTAATTTCAGTAAAGATATCACTGCCTGATCTGCGTATCTGCACAGAGTCGGTCTTCATCACTCCTGCAGTACTGCTTGCAATATCGTGAACTCTTTTCACCATGTTTGCTGGTACCGCATCAGTAAGCTCAAGGCCACTCTTGTAGATCAATTTCAAGCTCAGCACAGCAAGCAGGCCTCCAAGGATCAATGCAGCAATATTGTCACCCTGATAGAATCCTGATATGACGAATACGATTCCTATCAATGCAACAGATGTAGCACCCATGTCCATGAATGCGTGATAGAGATCCACCCTGAGCGAAGACCCGTCTGTCTTTCTTAGCGCCCTTTTTAGAATGACAATCCTGAAGAAGATAGATCCCAGCGTATAGGCTGCAGCTATTATTGCAAAGATTCCAGGCAAGACCTCGGGTTTTGGTTCCTGGAATCTTGATATTGATTCGTAAACAAAAAACGAAGAAATTACAAGAATTATGATTCCTGCAACAAAACTGCCCATCGTCTCAATCTTTCCATGCCCATAGGTGTGTTCCCTGTCCGGTGGCTTGGTAGACCATTTGGCAGCAACAAGCAAGACCATGGTCACGACAGAATCAAGTATTGCATGAATACTGTCTGTGATAAGTGCAAGACTGTTTGAAGAAATTCCTATCAAAAATTCTACCGCAAAGGCAGAAAGTATCACTATGAGTGAAATTTTTAGAGCGTTTGTCTTGATGTCTTGGCCTGTCAACTCTTGTCCAACCCCAACATCTCTAGTATGTCATCAAAGTTTTCTCTTGATTGATCATGCTTGTATTTTTTGAGAGGGCCAATCATTTTTTTCTTGCTTGGAATTTTTATAATATTTTTTACAATGCTTGAAAGTGCAGATCCGATGAATATTGATTGTGTAGCTGATGTAACATTTGAAGTTCTTCTGTTTGTACTGCCACTCTCAAAGTCAATTATACATGGAGATTTTCCAACGATGACATGCTTGTGGATGTAGCTTAGTTCACCATGATCAAGATGCATGTTATCCAAATTGTAACAGTCTTCCAAGACTTGTCTTACAACAGATCTCAGCTTGGCAGCACTCCCACGACCCTTTAACTCCTTTACCCAGTCTGTTATTTTTTTGCCTTCAACGTACTCCATCACCAAGAAGTTTTTGCTGCTTGTAATCAACTTGGGACCAACTCCTGCCTTGTTTGCAATCTGCAAAAGTTTTGCCTCGCTTTTCATCTCTTGCCTGCTTGAATCAATTCTTCGAATCTTTAACGCCACATCTTTTTTGCCAAACCTTGACAGTACCACAACTCCAACGTATCCCTTGCCCAAGACATGGATGTTGTTCAAGATTGTCTCGCCCTGAAATGATATCTTAGTTATTCCAAGTTTTTTAAGTTCCACATGTCTTCTTGCAAGCTCACTTCTTGTGGCCTTGGGATATCCTAGTATCAGTGAGTATGGTTCTTTGACAAGCTTACTTGTTGAGACCAAAGATGAGTCCATTGGTAGAGGTTAACTCAGCCAGAGCCTTTTTAATGGATTTGCTTGTCACCTGATGACCCTCTGATATGACAAAACTGCGCTTCATGTCCGGAATAATCCCACTTGGAATGCCTGCATTTGCCAGATTTTTTCTCAAAAGTGACTGTAAGAATTTTTTTGCATCATGGAATTCTCTTTGCTGTAACGACAGGATCTTTCCCTGGTCATCAACCCAGGTTAGCTTGTTCTTGGAATTTCGCAAAATAAAGCTCTCTGATTCTGGTTTTCTGAACACATCAGGACCATTTTTGACCATGAACTTTTCAATTGTAGTTGAATGCAGCAAGAAAAGCATTGCGGCCTCTGACTTTTCATCAGTTATTGCACCTTTTCGCAAGACCTTGAATCCGCCAAGCTCAAGCTGTACTGCAAGTGCACTTGATCCCCTTTTTACCTGTCCCCAAATTATATCCGGGCTTCGTTTCTTGTAACCAAATTTTACTACCAAAACATTTCTTAGATTGTTTTTGTCTGGCAAGGATTTTTTTCCATTGAAAAATACAAGTGATTGTTTTTTCAGAAAAGCCCTTGCCGCAAGTATGAATGTGCCAAAGTTTTGTGCAGAGATTGCAGTGCCAAGGTTTCTGTTGCTGTCTATGGGATCTATTAATACAAATGCAGTCTCAAACTTTTTTGTAGGACTTCCTATAATCTGTCCTTGAGAAAAGTTTGCAGCAGCTTCTAAAACTTTAACAAAACTTCCATAATGATAAATCAATACTTCAGATACATATCCACCAAATCCTTCTGTTGCAATCTCTGCACCATAGATTCCAATTCCTCTCAGAAACTTTTTGAGTAGTCTCACCTCATCTTTTTTAATTCCATCTAGATTTTCAAGAATGAATCTAGTGTGAAACGATGACCTGTCAGCTGCGCTCTTCCACTGGCCTTTCTCGACATCATAACATGGAACAACGTTTACCTTGGTATCGCCTACTTCTGCCTCTACATACGGATGTTCTGAGTATCTCACATACGGATGGAATTTTTTCATGGAACCAAATCCGATTTCTCTACCAATCCTCTCAAACTCTTTCTCGTCAGTTTCTTTTTTCATCTTGACAAAGATATCTAGATCCAGCTTGCCCTTGAGCCATGTCCCCTTTGCATAAGACCCACCAAGCTCTACTCCAGTGACCTCCGAATATTTTGCAGCTTCTTTTTTTACCAATTCAAGCAACTGTACTGCAAGTTTCCCAATCTTTTCTTCTTCTTGTCTTTCCGGGATTGCAATCTTTCTTGCATTATCTAAAATATTTTTCATTGAGCTAAAACCACCTGCAAATCAGAATATATCGGCCCACTAGGGGTTAAGATGCTTTGCTTCAACTTTAACTCTGTCATAGTATATTTTCCTAAAGAAACTTTCTTGAATCTTTCAATGGTACCTGAAATGTCGTCAATCCTGTTCTTTACCCTAAATATTGTAAGGTGAGGCTTGAATGGCTTATCTGGTCTAAATCCCAGGGGACCGAGTTTTTTCTCCACCTGGGACGCAAGATCCATCAACTGTTTTGATGACTGGTCGTCTACTCCGATCCATATGACTCTAGGAGACCTTGGGTTTGGAAAGGCCCCCACATGGGTAAACTCTACCTCAAACTTTTTGAACGAAATCGTACTCAATGCCTGTTTAATCTCAGATACTGTCTCCTCGCTTACCTCTCCCAAAAACAACAATGTAAAGTGCATATTTTTTTTGTTCACAGCAGTTGTCTTGATATGAAAATCAGACTGGATCTTGGCAATTGCATCCAGGATACCATCATCTTGTATCTCTACTGCAACAAAGGAACGCATCAGTGAAATTCAGATTCTGGCATCTATAATGATTTTCCGATATCTTCATAGACCAGAGAATAAAGTTTGTGAGTGTGAAACTAATCGTATGCCTTACGGGAATGCCAGGTGCTGGCAAGACCACAATAGCTGAAGGCCTAAAATCAAAAGGGTTTGATAAAATTACAATGGGAGATGCAGTAAGGGAAGAAGCAAAAAGAAGAAACATAGAACCAACCGGTGCAAATCTTGGAAAGATAATGATAGAGCTTCGAGAAAAAAATGGGCCAGGTGCAGTTGCCGAACTAATCAAAGATGGAATCCAAAATTCAAAATCAGATGTAATTCTTGTCGATGGCGTTCGCTCACTTGCAGAAGTAAATGTCTTGAAAAAAATTGGCACAGTCAAGGTACTTGCAATACATGCATCAGGTGATACACGATACAAGTTCTTGACCGTCAGGGGAAGGTCTGATGCACCTGCTGACCGCGAAGATTTTACACAAAGAGATTCAAGGGAGATTGGTGTTGGCATGAGCGAATC
>JAKEIJ010000158.1 GCA_022545805.1 Nitrosotalea sp.
ATTGTGAAGAAGCATTTTGACATCTTGGGCTTGCAATATAAAATTGATCATGTTATTTACAATTACTTTGTAATGCTTGCCAAGTATTGTAATTGGTTTGAATTTTCACACAAGGTATCAGGAAATAATTATCGACTAGTATTTTGTACTGGAAATAATCACAAATGGTCTGTATTTGTGCAACAATATATACATGCAATTCTTGAATCATTAAAAATAATAATTTCAAATGAATCACAACATGCGGGAGTTGTTGTCTTTGAATTTTCTCACAAAGAATACATCTGACACAGTTTGACACAAACAGAACCCAAATTCCTATAAGCAATTTTTCTACAAAGGTTATGAATGATTGAACAGATTCAGGAAAACACAAGCCATGAACGAAATATGCTAAATGGCAGCAAAATACATTCTGCGATGATTTTTTCCAAAGTCGTGTCATGTTGTACTTGTGGTATGGAAATGGAATTTGTTGAAAACGATGTAATATTTGGTGAGGATTGGTATCATGGTAAATGCTGGAAAGCGACACAGGAGAGAACACGAAATGTTTGAAAGAACACATGACGAGAATTCTGGAAAAAAAATTCTCATCATTGGACTAGGACAAATAGGACACAGTAATGCTGAATACATGACGTCCCTTGGGCTCCAAGTGGATGGCTTTGATATCAGTAAAGATGCAGTTGCAAGGGCAATAAAGGACAAAGTGATACAAAAAGGTGCTACAGATTTTCGTGGTTATGACTATTATGTCATCTGTATCTCAACACACAAACCAGAAGACATGTTTGTACCATATCTTGACGGGCTGTTTGACATTGCAAAACGAATTGCACATGAAGGTAAAATAGATGCACTTGTCGGAATTGATTCCACTGTAACAAGGGGAACAACACAAGAAATCAAAAAGATTCTCGGACATCGACTACATGTAGTACATGTACCGCATAGATTCTATGTACACGAAAAAAGTGATCATGGAGTTAGACAGGTCAGAGTGATTGGTGGATGTGAACCATGTTGCATGGCTGAGGGAAAACATTTCTATGGAGATGTACTAAAGATCCCTCTTCATCAAGTAAGCTCACCTGATGTAGCAGAGCTCACCAAAGTTGTCGAGAACTCGTACAGATATCTTGAGATCGCATTTGCAGAGGAGATCAAGATGGTCTGTGATAACACATCACTTGACTTTGATGAACTACGAAATGCAATCAACACAAAATGGAATATCAAAATCCTTGATGCCCGGGATGGTATTGGAGGTCACTGTCTTCCAAAAGACAGTCAAATGTTTCTTGACTTTTCACGAAATTCTGTAGTGACAAGTATGATACGAGCTGCGAAGATGGTGGATTCACAGTACAGATTCCACCTTATTCAAAAAGCTACACAGGAAATACCTCTAGCCAGAGGTTGACATTGCATGAAAATAGTGCACGTGGGTGCGATAATTACTGGAGTAGTAATCACTTTGGGCGTTTTATTGATAGTGCCGGAATTTCTACGTCCTAGTCCCACCCAACCAATACTTCTCTCATTTAGTGTAACTAATGAACAAAATCTTCCTAACTGGTGTCATGATCTATCTACTGTTTTATCAAAATATGATGTCAAGGCAGCTGTATTTGTAATTGGTAAAGTTGCAGAACGACATCCTGATTGTGTTAATGGATTTCCAAGTGGTGTTGACATTGGCAGTGAATCATACGATTATGTATCGCTTCCATCAATTTCAGATTATTCAACACAACTTGAAGAAATTAAAAATGGAAAAATAGCGGTTGACAAGGCAGGAAATTTGGATTCTAAACTGTTCAAAGCTCCATATGGTGCGACAGATGCTAACATTTACTCTCTACTAAGTCGTTCAAACATCTTGGCAGATTTTTCCTATAATGAACAATATAACAAATATTATAATGGAAAATTCATAAAGTTTGATGTAGTTACCTATAATGGGTCAAAATATTATACCAGTTTCTTTAGAAATCTTCCTGCAGACAAACCAGTCCTAGTAAATTTTGATAATTCCACACCTATATCTCAGATTGACGAATTTATTTCTGAATTTAAATCTAAAAACTTTCGTTTTGTAAGTGCGACTGAATTAACTTCGATGGATCTTACAATACACGGAGCAAAAATAGCTTGACTGTAGAGTTACAAGAAAAACCACGTTCTGATGTTAATGTAATTGAAATTCCAAAATGCAATCAAAAATTTTCACCAAGTGGCAGAATACAGGTTCGTAAACTGGCATGGGTTTTGAGAATATGTAGTATCATTGCAATTTCGGGTGTGGTAGTGTTTAATGTGATAAAAGGTGTGGATCTACATGATCCTCTAATAATATATTCTACTTTGATGCCTATTCATGCTTTGTTAATCTTGTTTGTTGGATGGTTCTTTTACAAAAATCCTGCCACTGGTTTGGCAAAAAAAGACCTCGTCTCAGTCATAATTCCTGTGTATAATCAAGAATCGATGATTGAAATAGTCATTGATGCAATTTACTGTTCAACTTACAAGAACCTCGAAGTAATAGCGGTAAATGACGGAAGCAAGGACGGTACAAAAGATATTCTTGATAAACTTGCAAGAAAATATCCAAAATTAAAAGTTGTACATAAAATAAATGAAGGAAAGCGTAAGGCTGTTGCAGCTGGATTCTATGCTTCCACTGCAGATTACATCGTACTGATAGATTCTGACAGTGTTGTAGACCCTCATGCAATCAAGGAATTCATGAAGGCGTTCAATGCAGATCCAAAAACAGGCGCAGTTGTCGGTTATGCAAGAGCATGGAATGCTCAAAAAAGCTTTCTTACAAAGTGTCAAGACGTGTGGTATGATTATGCATTTAACATTCACAAAACAACAGAGAGCGTTTTTGGAAGTGTAATGTGTTGTTCTGGCTGCTTGGCTGGATATAGACGTGAAGCAATTGCCAATTTTATCCCATATTGGATAAAGGCAAGAATTCACAATAGTGATGATAGAGACCTTACTTCGTATGCAATAGCAACTCCATGGGCAAAAACCGAGTTGGCTCCAATCTCCAAAAGAATGATGGAGGACACTGCAAATTATGATGATGCTGAAGATAGAATCCTGACTGCTCAAGCCATCGTAGAATGGAAAGCAACCTATGTGGCTTCTGCTCTAGTCTACACTGATGTTCCTGAAAAAATAAAAGGATATTTCAAGCAACAAAAAAGATGGAAAAAGGGTTATGTTCGTTCTAATCTCTTTGTGAGTTCTTTTTTCTGGAAGAAAAATCCTCTGATGGCATTAATCTTCTACACTGAATTTATGACAACTTTTACATCGCCACTCATTGTTATCATTGTATTATTTTATGAACCGATTGTGCTTCAACAATACTGGGTTCCGTCAATTTTCGTACTGGGTTCGTTACTTACGGGACTCTCTCACGGGTTAGACTGTAAGTTTCGCAATAACCTCTCAACAACTTGGAAGTATAAACCAATCATGAATCTTATAGCATCCTTTGTCTTGTCTTGGCTAATCTTTCCAGCAATTTGGAATTTTAGAAAAAATGAATGGCTCACAAGATAACATGACATCTATTGTTATAGTTCTTGGTGAATAGATGCTATTTAATTCTCTCCAGTTTATCGTTTTCTTTGTTGTTGTATTAGGTTCTATTGCAATTATTAAAAAAAGAAAATTTCAACATTTATTTTTGTTATTTGCAAGTTATTTTTTCTTTTATTATTCTAGCAACTATCTAATTACACTTTTAATTTATTCAACACTTTTGGATTTTTATCTAGGAGGTGCAATTTACAAGTCAACTAATCCGCAACGAAGAAAAATGCTGTTGATTTGCAGCATGGCCGGAAACCTCGGTCTCTTGGGATTTTTCAAGTATGCAGACTTTGCAATTTCCCAGTTCAATGCAATAGGAGTCTATCTAGGTCTTGGAAGTAACATTCCATTGCTAAATATAGTTCTGCCAATAGGAATTTCATTTTACACATTTCATACAATGACGTATACAATAGACATCTATAGAGGACATTTAGTTCCAAGCAAGACCTTTAGGGAATTTGCGCTGTTTGTTACATTCTTCCCATCTCTTGTTGCCGGACCAATACTTAGGGCAAGCCAGATTTTGCCCCAGTTTAGAGAACAGATAGCACAGTCTGAAATGGGAACTAGGTTGAAGCTAATTGTTCTTGAGAACTCCAACCTGAAATTTGGTGTCACCATGATGGCTATTGGATTTTTCAAAAAAATGTTCTTCAGCGATAACATCTCGCCTATGGTAAATGACATTTTTAACTATCCTATAGGCGCAGAATCATTTACCATTATTTTGGCTACCATTGGCTTTGGTATCCAAATTTACTGTGACTTTTCTGGATATTCTGATATTGCTATAGGTGCGGCAATGATCTTGGGAATTAAAATCCCTGCCAATTTTAATAGACCATATTTTGCAACATCTCCTTCTGATTTCTGGAGAAGATGGCACATCTCGCTATCATCATGGTTGCGAGACTATCTGTACATAACATTGGGAGGTAACCGTGTATCAAAGATCAGGACATATCTTAATTTGTTTATCACAATGTTCTTGGGGGGGTTGTGGCACGGTGCATCCTGGAATTTTGTGCTATGGGGCATGTTACATGGCGCATATCTTGCTATGCATAAATTAATTCTGGATAGGGTTCCATCACTCAAAGACAATAAATTCTTCAAAACAAAAGTTGGAATTGTAATCTCAATATTTATCACACAATACTTGGTATTTCTGACTTGGATTCCATTTAGGGTGTCGGATTCAAGTAGCCTGACTTATTCTATATGGAAATATATTGTATGGGATTTTGCAGTTGATAAAACAATCAATGTAATTTCATTAAACAAACTTCCAATTTTTCTCATTATCGCATTTATTGCTCTACACTATGTGTCTTACAAAAAGAATAATCTGATAGAAACAATCTCTGGTTTGAAATTACGATACTGGGTAATGTTTCTTGTCGCTATTACATTTTCAATTTTAATTCTTTATGATGTGAAGCCGGAGGATTTCATCTATTTCAAATTCTAGGAGATTATGATATGAACAATACTATAAAAACAAGCATCGCCGCGTCCATTGCCCTAGTCGTATCTTTTGTAATGCTTTTTGCTTATCTGACTTTTGGCGCGGCAAATCCTGTTGATGTCAGCAATGAAAAATTCTCTTTTGCAGGAGCCGATTCCGGTGAAAAAAGAGTCTTTCTCTTGGGCTCTAGTTATGTTGAGCGCTTGAACTCGACTTACATCAAACAATACCTCTCAGACAATGGTTTGCAGCAATTCCAGGTCTATAATATAGCAAAGAATGGTGCTGGTAATCCTTCACAGCAAATTCAGTATCTGGAGCCCATGGTCTCATCTCATCCAACAATTATCGTCTATGGGTTGGGTTTTCGTGAATTAGGATACAAACCGTATACAAATACTGCTCCAAGTTGTGCCCCTGGAGGATCTACTACTCCATTTGAAGGTAATACTACGAATACATCGTTTAGCACTCCATCAGTTCAAAATGCTGCATCATATTTGCAAAAGATAATTCCTGTAAAGATGGATTATTTTTCAAATCTTGCTGATCCAAAACATGTCACAGTTGATCTACTAAAATCATATTTTGAAGAAAATATCACATCTAATACTGAAGTAGGAGCGGCATCTACTGGAAATGATTCTACACACGGCACAGTAAATCAAAACCTCTTTGAAAAAAAGGAGCCAATTTTTGTCGATATCAAGAGTCTAGATGAAATAAACAAACCGCTTGACTATACAGTTCATGTATGTCCGGATGACATGAACAA
>JAKEIJ010000159.1 GCA_022545805.1 Nitrosotalea sp.
AATCGAACCCCACTGGAGAATGTTTTTTGAATCATTTCCTATTGATAATATGTTTTTCAATAATGTCTTGAGGTTGTGAACTATTCTGACAGACCTTCCTGGGCATATCTTTCCATTTTCAATTATCTTGATCCCACTTCTTGCAGTACAGGAAAAATCTCCCTGTTCTGGATTTACTGGATAAGTATACCATAGTCTACCAACTAGAATTCCTTTTTTTGTATCTTTTATGATCTCTTCTTTTGTAAAATCTCCATTGGTCACTTTGATGTTGTGTGGAAGTGGAGTAGGCAAGGGCTGGGCTTGTCTTCCCATGGGAGAACCTAATCTTGCGGCATTTCCACTAGAACTTGTCTTGTTCTTGAATGCCTCAAATGAGTCTGAATACAGACCTGAAAGAATTCCTGATTTTATCAAGGATTGCGGAGTTGTTGCAGTTCCTTCGTCGTCAAATGACTTGCTGCCAATTCCCTCAGGACTATGAGGGTCATCTATGAGGGTAAAATTCTCAGATGAGACACGTTCTCCTATCTTGTCTGAAAAACAACTCCGCTTTTCAGAATATGTCTTTAGGTTAAAGTTTGCAGAAAAGACAAACGCCAGCAACTCTCCGAATGCAAAAGGCTCAAAAATTATGTCATATGCATCAGGTACTATTTTTTTTGGACCAATAGAACTCGTACACATTTCCAAAGCATCAGCACCTGCTCTGTGTGCAGAAAAACCATCCAGTGTTCTTGCACAGGATGCACCTATGCCACTTACAGGCAAACCTCCTGTATCAGAGTCAGTGTTTATTGTTGCTGATATGAAAGTAGATTCATCTGAACAGTCTGTTCCATTGGTGTTCATTAAATGAAATTTTTCTGAAACAATATTGAGCGAGCCTGAAACACGGATTATGTCTTTATGAATTGAAGAGTTTATCATTTCATTTGCAATGTCTACTGCATTAGAATCAGATATATTTTCTAGTCGTGGATCATATGTTTTGTTTACTGGTGAGATTTTGGATGGATGTGGTAGTGTCTTCCAAAAGTTTTTTGGTTTTGCAAATTGTCTTGTCTCCAATATTTTTTCCAAGAAATTTTCTTCATTAATTGATGATCTACCTGAAATTATCCTTTTCTTATCTATGATACGTGCAGCAACAGATTCGCCTTGATTTTGTTTTACCTCTGCAATCTCTGAATCTGTTATTCTTACTGTTGTGATATTTTTTTGTATTAATACTATTTCACACTCGTCCAGATGCAGGGCTCTTGATTTTGCAAGTATGTCGTCACAGTATGACAACTAGCGTCGCCTGTTGTTCTTGTATCTGTATCCGTCAAGCTTTATCAATTCGTGATATGAGCCAAATTGAGACGGGTTTTGAACCTCATCCAGTAAGTCTGTGCTCTCATCTGAGACAAATGTCTTGATTATTCTATAGGATGTTGCTCTTTGTGCTGGAATTCTTCCTGCTTGTCGTATTAGATGTCTGATGTCCTTTGGTTTGAGAAGCTGACCATGTCCTGCACCTGCTGCTGTAGAAATACTCTCGTTAATCAAAGTGCCTCCAAAATCATTTGCCCCCCATGACAAAACCAATTGTGCCATATTGGCTCCTTCCTTCACCCACGATGTTTGTATGTTGTTGATGTAATTGTTGAACATGATTCTTGATACGGCATGCATCAACAAGACATCTCTGCCATCTGCACCATTTCGTATGTTTTGGTGCAGGTTTTCCTTGTACATTGGAGCTTCGGTGTGGATGAAATTTAGAGGAACAAATTCTGTAAAACCTCGGGTCTCTTTTTGAATGTCGCGAATAAGTGCCATGTGTTTTGCCCTGTCTTCTGGTGATTCAAGATGTCCAAACATTATGGTTGAAGTAGATGGTATCCCTATCTTGTGTGCAGTCTTGATGACTTCTATCCACTTGCTTACACTTATTCTTCCAGGCGATATTTTATCACGCATTGTCTGGTCTAAAATTTCTGCTGCAGTACCTGGCAAGGAATTAACTCCTGCATCCTTGAGTCTCTGCAAATATTCTTTTATTGCTACATTAGATCTTGTTGCACCATAGAGTACTTCTTCTGGTGAAAACCCGTGGATGTGAATGTCGCCTACTTGACTCTTGATTGCTTTACAGATATTCTCGTATGTGTTTGCATCCATGTCTGGAGGAAGTCCTGCTTGGACGCAGACCTCTGTGGCACCAAGTGTTCGAGCCTCTTTTGCACGTCTTACTATCTCATCTGTTGGCAAAAAATATCCTTCCTCTTCGCGAAAATCTCTACTAAATGCACAAAAACCGCATTGTTTTATGCAGACATTGGTAAAGTTGATGTTTCTATTAACTACGTATGTTACAATGTCAC
>JAKEIJ010000160.1 GCA_022545805.1 Nitrosotalea sp.
TTGGATATCTTTGCATCAACAACTGCGTGGTAAAATCTTGGACCTACAGGTCTTACAATTTTTGCCCCCAAAATCTCTGACTTGACATTTACAACCTCTAGGAAATGTTGTGGTGCCAAATAAGAAACAAGTCCTTTTTTTTCTGCATGTGTGTGACAATAGTAATGTATTATTGCATTTTTCTTTGCAGCTCTTATTGCATTTCCAAGAAATTCGTCTGATCTTTCAGGTAATAACATCAGGATTCTATCTCCTGTCTCAAGTAATTTTTCTTCTATTATTTTTGCTGCATCCCCTTCGATTGATTCCACAGTTCCTTTTAGTTTGTTTAGTTGTATGTTTTTTGTGCATAATCTGGCTGCATCTGGATTGATATCAATATTGTAAACATGGCACTTTTTCTTTTTTGCAGCCACGATAGAAAACATTCCAACCCCTCCAAACATATTGATTACAGTTTCCCCATCTTTGATAAGTTCTGCAATTCTTTCTCGTTCTGTTGAAAGTCTGGGTGAAAAAAAGGTCTTTTCCACATCAACTATGAACCTACACCCATGTTCTTTGTATTCTGTTTCAGTCTTGTCCTCTCCTGCAAGTAACTCTAGTTTTCTAATTCTATAATCTCCTTCTACAGGAGATGATTGATAATAGATTGATTTTGCTGTCTTTACTTTCTCTAAAAGGACCTCGCCAATCATCTTTCTCTTGGGCAAGAGAGCATCTGGTACCCTCAAGATGATTATGTTTCCTATCTGATCAAATGCACCGTAAAGCTCCGCTGCCTCCGCTTCTGTGAGGATTCCAGTCATTGCCTGTTTTAGCATCTTTGTCAATTTCTATAGTAAAACTTTCCAGACTGTTTCTGTTCTCTGTCTAGTCTGCTTTCCAATTTGTTTACTCTGGGCCTCATGCTTGTTTCATCTCTTCTGTATGTCATGTCAAGAGATCTCAAGAATTCATTCATTCCATCTACCTTGGGTTTTGGAGTTGTTGCATGACCCTCTCTTCCGGGGATTCCGTGGAAAATTACAATTGAATCTGAGATCAAATCCATAAGCTGAATATCGTGATCAACTATGATTGCAGATTTTCCATACGATCTTACAAATCTCTGAATAAGCTTGGCTATTGCTATTCTATCTTCAACATCTAAGAATGCAGATGGCTCATCAAGTGCATAAACATCAACTTTTTGTAAAAGACATGCTCCTATTGCTACCTTTTGAAGTTCTCCGCCGGACAAATTCTTGACAGACTTGTTGTATAGTTTTTTTATCCTCATTGGATTGATTATGATCTCTTCTTCTGGTGTTTCTTGGATTGATCCACCATATGCTTTCTCTAAAAGTGAAAGTACTTCAATATCATAATCATTTGTTAGATATTGTGGCTTGTAGGCAATCTTTACCTTGGTTTCGATATTTCCTAAGTCAGGCTTTTCAACACCAGCTATCATCTTCATCATGGTTGTTTTTCCTAATGCGTTTGCGCCAACTATGCCTAGAACTTCACTTTTTCTAACCCTGCCTGCCTCGATTGATAACGAAAAGTTTGCAAATTTTCTCTCTAGGCTTGGATAATTGATGATATTCTCAATCGTAACAAATTCGTCTGTTGATGTAGATGCATCAAACTTGAATGCCGCATCTCTGAATCTGACATTTTCATTTGGAAGATAGCCATCCAAGAACACGTTAATTCCAACTTTGGTGGAAAGCATGTTTGCAACTATTCCATATGCTGCAGGCTCGCCATAAAGGATCTCAATAAAGTCACTTAGGTAATCTAATAGTGTGAGATCATGCTCTACCACCATTACACTCTTTCCAATTTTTGCAAGATCTTGAATTACTCTGGCAACTCCAATTCTCTGAAATACATCGTTATACGATGATGGTTCATCAAAAAAGTAAAAGTCTGATTCTCTTGATGCAGCAACTGCTACTGCAATTCTTTGCAGTTCTCCACCACTCAAGTCTGTAAGTTTATTTTCTAAAGCATTTTGTAATCCGAGTTGTTGTATCAGTTCTTTTGATTTGCCACGTTCGTCATATTTTTCCAAAAGTTCTTTTGCGTTACCATCAAATACCTTTGCCAGGTTGTATACCTGTTGAGGTTTTATGGATGCCTTTAGTTCGTTATTTGCTATTTTTTCAAAATGTGGTTTAAGCTCAGTACCTTGAAAATGTTTTAAAACCTGACTCCATTCTGGAGGTGAGGCATAGTCTCCCAAGTTCGGTCTTAGGTTTCCTGATAGTATTCCTACAACAGTACTTTTTCCTATGCCGTTTCTTCCAAGAAGCCCCATGACTTGGCCTTTCTTTAAACTTGGAATTCTGTACAACCTGAATGCGTTTTGGCCATACTGGTGAATCTTGTCTGATTTTAATTCCTCAGCCAGATTGACAATTGTTATTGCGTCAAATGGGCAAACCTTGACACAAATTCCACACCCATTGCAAATATTTTCATCAATCTGGGCCTTGGCAGTTTCTTCATTTAGTACTATACAGTCTTGGCCCATCTTGTTTACTGGACAGTATTTGATGCACTCTAGACCACATTTCTTAGTCTGGCAATTTTCCTTATCCAGTACTGCAACTCTATGTGTCATGCATAATACCTTTTTTCTTAATTTATATCTCTATCAAGCAAGATTAATACATAACATTAGAAACCAAAGAAACTAAGCCGGCCATAGCGTTGGGGTCCGACCCGGTCCCATACCGAACCCGGAAGTCAAACCCAATGTCGCTACTGTGTTACTAAGGTGCGAGAGCCCTTGGGAAGCAGTAGTGCTGGCGCCTTTTTACTAGTCTAAAGCAACGGAGTTAGGAGATGCGTGCCATGTTGTTTCTATAGGTGTGTTTTTGTCAAATCCTCTCTTTTGGGCATCATCTGGAAAGTCATCAACGTATTCTGATACCAATTCTCTTACAATTCTATCAATCTCGGCAACTGAAGGCACATCTGTAAATAATGACTGTATTTCATTACATCCTACCACGTAGCCGTTTGCGTTAGGCGTAATGGTGAAGGTAATTTTGTGTAGTTTTTGATTATCTGTCATATGCTGTATATGTTTACAAAACCTAAAAAAGATCTCGATCAGTTACTGTCATTGTGAGCAACTGCAGTATATGTGGAGAAAAATTCTCGGACGACATTAGGTTTCTAAACCACATGATGGAAAAACATGGGTTTCGAAATCCTAATACTGGAACGCCTGATAGAAACAGCAGGGGATACTAACTTTTTTTAGAACTTTAGGGCTATCTTTTTACTATTGGAAAATAGGCTTCCCGTTCTCATGAAAAATGCTTTTGGGGTTTTACAGTCTTGAGTGCAACTAGACGATGAATCATAACCTAAATGCTCTCTTGGCTTGCCAGTCAAAATATTGAAAAAAAGAGGCAAAATTGCTGCCCTTCCGCCATATGCAGTCTTTCTTGTCATGAACCAGAACATTACAGTAGAATCATAGTCCGAATCAAAAATCTCTGATTTTATTTTCATGCCAATGTCTGAATAATGACCTACGATCAAAATCTTATCTTTGGCAAACCTGTGCACAACACTTGCAAATTTGGAACAAAGATAACACTTGTCATCGTAAATTACAAGAGGGAATAGATCTCTTATATCCATATTTTTTCTACGTTGCTTTTGGATTAATGTTTTGTGAAATAACTTTTTATTTACTCCAAATGCGCTAACAAACATGAATTTGAATTATGGTGCGAATTCTGAAATTCAAATTTTGGAACTGGTATGGCCCTAAACTATTACCATATTTTCAAAAAAGTAAAAGAAGCAAGGAAACTTGTGATTAAAGGAATCACCACTGCTGGTTCTGGTCATCCGGGAGGTTCATTCTCTATGGCAGAGATCATGGGCTGTATGTACTTTAAATTTCTAAAATATGATCCACAAAATCCTCTCTGGGAAGACAGGGATAGGCTTGTCTTGTCAAAAGGTCATGCATCTCCAGGTTTGTTTTCTAATCTTGCAGTAGCTGGATTTTTTGCAAAATCGGAAATGGAGACATTGAGAAAATTTGGAAGTAAATTGCAAGGTCATCCAGATTTCAAATGTCCTGGAGTTGAATTTTGTGGAGGATCACTTGGATTAGGATTATCGTTTTCTACCGGAATGGCTCTTGCAGCAAGAATTGATGGAAAAAATCATCATATTTACACAGTAATTGGTGATGGAGAATCTGACGAAGGACAAGTTTGGGAGGCTGCTATGGCTGCTTCTAAATACAAAGTGGATAATCTTACAGTTTTCTTGGATAGAAATTTCATTCAACAAGATGACTATACGGAAAGAGTGATGCCTCTCGATGAGGAGCTTGTTGACGATGATATTTCTGAGATGTGGAAAAATGCTGCAAGATGGAAGGTAGGGGACAAATGGAGGTCTTTTGGATGGAATGTCTTAGAAATAGATGGTCATCGTATAGAGCAGATATCCAAGGCAGTAACTTCTGCATTGCAAACAAAAGGAACTCCTTCAATTATCATATCTCGTACCATTAAAGGTAAATCTGTAGAACACATGGAAGATAATCCAAAATGGCATGGTGTTGCACCAAGTCCACAAATTTCTCCTATAATTGATCTAGAACTAGATTGCCAATTTTTGATAGCTCCATCTATAATTGCAGGAGATATGACAAATTTAGAAAATGAGGTAAAGAGAGCAGCTCTTGCAAGGTCTGACTTTATTCATCTTGATGTGATGGATGGGGTGTTTGTACCAAACAAAACATTTGATCATGAAAAAATAAAACAACTACGACCAATTACACAAATTCCATTTGATACTCATCTTATGATCACAGAACCAATAAAACATGTGAAGAACTATGTTGATGCAGGATCTGATATTATCACAGTGCATGCAGAAGTTTGTGATGAATCAAGTTTTGGAGAAATACATGATATTCTACGCTCAAATTCAGTAAGTGTTGGACTTGCAATCAATCCTGATACCGAACTGCCTTTGTGGTCTGAGAAGTTTATTCCAGATCTTGATCAGCTGATAATAATGTCTGTAATTCCTGGCAAATCAGGCCAAAAATACATTGAATCTACGCATGAAAAGACACAACGAATAGCCAAATTCCTGTCTGAAAGAAAATTCGAAGGCATGATTGAGGCAGACGGAGGAGTAGACTTGACAAATGTAGAGACTTGTTTCTTGGATGGTGCAAGAGTCTTTGTGGGTGGAAGTGCAATAATAGGACAAAAAGATGTTAGAACCACAATTATTGAATTTAGGAAGAAATTGATGCATGCAAGAAGAAAACTCTTGATTCACAAAGCCCACAGCCTAGGAAGTAATGAACTTGTAAAGAAATGGATAGACCTACATGAGGTTGGTAAAAAGAAGACTGAGCTTTTACAAATAGCACAGGAGGCAGGTTTTGCATGACTGAATTTGGTGATATGCGAACTGTTTATGGTGACACTTTGATCAAGTTAGGAGAAGAGAATCCCAACATTGTGGTGGTTGGTGCAGATACTACAGATTCGTTAAAGACAAGACCATTTGGGAAAAAGTTTCCAAATAGATTCTTTAATGTAGGGATTGCTGAAGCCAA
>JAKEIJ010000015.1 GCA_022545805.1 Nitrosotalea sp.
ATGCCATATCCGGCAGATTTCATAAATCTGAACTCATATCTATACATGTTTGACAAACCAGAGGGTGTGATTGTCTACTTTGATAGAGAAGGAAACGAAATGGAATTCAACGTTCCAAAAAGTGAAAAGCTCCTCAACGAAACAAAACGTAGAGCTAAAATTCTCAATACCTTGCTGACAAACAATATTGCTCCAGCAATCGAGCCATCTGAGAAATGCATGGAATGTCCTCACAATGAGAAATGTTACTATGCAAATGAAGACAAACAGAAATGGGGATTCTGGGCTCGTGGCAAGTGGCGTGAACTCAAACAAAAACCCTTCCTATAATTACACACTTTTTTCATTTTCATTTAATTTTACCTAAAAGTAATTGAATTTATTTTAGAGATTCTGATTCGTCTGGATTGAGATATACTCGTGTTTTGTAAGGTTTTTCCGAATCTTTGTGGAAATAAAAAATTTTAATGCCGTGTTCAAAAGGTTTCATTTCTATTTTGTCTGTTGACTGGATTGCACTGTCTTCTTGTCTGAGATATTGGTACAGTTCTTCTTTATTCATCTTCATTATTTCGCTTATTCGCTTTCTGTTTCCCATGTGCTACAAAATATTCTGAATTTGTTTGATATCTTAAATTTTCTTATTACAATTTTGTTATCAATTTAATCATTAAATACGATCTATACTTGGAATTGAACATGACTGATTCTAAAATAGATTGGTTTGAGGATTTTCTAGGTTTAGGGTACCATGTGTTTGATGTACGCCCTACTGTATATCTGATCTTTGATGGAAGAAGAAAACTTGCCAATACCTGGAATAAGATAATAAAATACTGGCCAGACGATGAAATCAAAATGCGGTTCTTTGAGGGGGAAGAAAATTATGAATTTGTACTGTATTGTAAATCCCGCATCTTGGAAACAACAAATGTTTTTTTAAAATCACTGAAAATTTCAGAACACTACAAGCAGTTCGTAGATGAAGACATTGGGTCTGCATCATTACAACTTGCAGTCTATTTTACCAAGGATAAAAAATATGAACTTGAGATATTCAAGTTCAAAAAGAAGATAACTGATCTAAAATTCTTAAAACAGAGCGATACTGTTGATGATTTTATTGTTTCACAGGCACGAGAAAGACTGAGACAGACTGAAACCAAATAGTGCCTGTAATCTATGATTTTTTTAGTTTCGATGTTATCATGCCTATCCATAAGCTCCAGTCGAGATTTTTAAAAACAAGAGGTTGTCGATATGGATAATTTGTTACCGTTTTAGTGATTCCAAAATCATATTTTTTCTCCTTTCCTTTTTCTGTGAATGTAATTCGCAAGAAATCCACTTTTCTTGTTGTTATGGTTCTAACATCTGTTATTGCATCTAACGGCATTATCCATGATTTTGGATTCTCTGTTAAATCTTCATCAAGATCTGACTCATTATAATTTGAAATCTTTCCTATGCCTGCCTTGTCATCTGAAAAATATCGTTCCTTTTCTTTTGTAGTGATCCATATGTAGCGTGGAACGAAAATTACTTTTTTATTTGTAAGAATGAGAATACCTTCTTTATTTTTGTGAAAGAAACCTCCTAACCCTAATGCTATTCCCCAAATCTGCGGAAGCGATGATATGATCTGCTCATCTTCTTCGAGGTGTTCTCTCATTATTTGTTCAGCATCTTTTGTGAATAAATCAATCTATCTAATTGATAAAATTAGAAAAATGTGGTAAAGGATTTACTCTAGGCGTGTTCGTGACCAGTGCCTTCATACCTGAAGCCATAGGTTCCCCAAGTTTTTCCTTTCTTTGCTAAATTATATCTGTGAGCTCTTTCACCGAAGTAAATTGCTATTGTCATTGCAAGTGTTACGCCTGTTGCAATGAAAATTTCTATTCCTGCTTCAGTCATGCGTGAATTAGTCTGCAAGTTGTATAATAATTTTATTTAGAATTTTTTCTAATTCTATGATACTACAATTTTGTAAAATTAGTTATTTTGTGGACATAATATCATAAAACAATAATTTTAGGATAAAATGCCTTTTATAGATGCGAAACATCTCTATCGAAAGATGCTGGAGACAATTTCTAAATCGCCAATGCAGATAGTAACAAAACACAAGTGGCCGGTAGTTTTTGTGCTCGCAGGCTTAATAGTCGGGTTATCCGGATTCACGGCAATACAGGATGCTCACGCTCAGTTTGGTCCGCTAGGAAATCTAGCAGATCCAAGCAAGACACATGAGATTCACTGTGCATTGCCGATGACTCCACCAGGTAACGGAACATTCGGTGGAAGTAACGCACCATGTATAGACACAGGAGATACAACCTTCATGTACGCAGCAGCAGTCTTCGTCATGATAATGACTCCTGGTGGTGTTGGATTCTTGTATGGAGGTCTTACAAGAAGAAAGCACTCGCTAACCGTAATGTTGCAAGCATTCATGGTCTATGCAATTGTCAGTGTCCAATGGGTTATCTTTGGATACTCGATAATGTTTGGTCCATCTGCTGATCCTGTTGGATTTATTGGAAACCTCGATTGGGTAGGCTTGAATAATGTATCGCACAATGCGCCAGCCGATGTATATGCTCCAACTATTCCTCACTTAGCATATGTGATGTTCCAGCTCATGTTCGCTGCCATTACTCCATCACTAGCTATAGCTGGTTATGCCGATAGAGTAAAAATGAGTGCATTCTTGATACACATTGTATTATGGACTACATTCATCTATGATGTTGCAGGACATGCCAACTGGTCTTTCGGAAGTCAAGGTACATCACTTGGCTGGTTAGCCAAGATGGGTGCAGAAGACTTTGCGGGAGGAACAGTCATTCACATCACCTCAGGATTTGCTGGTTTAGCGACCGCAATGTTCTTGGGAAGAAGAATAGGATATGGCAAGGCACCTTTTGAACCACACTCAATTCCGCTTATAATTTTGGGTGCATCATTACTTTGGTTCGGATGGTTTGGTTTCAACCCTGGTAGTGCAGGATTTGCTGGTTTCCTAGAAACACAAGCATTCCAGAACACCAACATTGCAACTGCGGTTGCAGCAATATGGTGGATGTTCCTTAGTTGGGCACATACCGGAAAGACTAGTGCCATCGGTGCAGTCAACGGAGC
>JAKEIJ010000161.1 GCA_022545805.1 Nitrosotalea sp.
AATACAACTTCTTGCATATTATGCAGCAATTGACAAAGACTTTGATCCAGATTATCCAAGAAATTTAGCAAAATCAGTAACAGTCAAATAATTTTCGAATACTCTTTTTCAGTTAGATCTAATAGATTCTTAGCATTAATTCCTGTTTTGAGCATACATCCAATAGATGCACCTCCTGCCCCAGCACCTTCCTTTACAAATCCTTCAGCGTATGAATTCAGTCCAGAGATTTTCGATTCCGCAAGTTTGAGTTTTGCAACTAGTATAGGAATATCCATTATTTGCATTACGATATCAGTCAGATTTGCAGATTTATCTTCTACTACATAAGAGGTAGTACCAATGGCGGTGTTCTTTCCTTCAAATCCCATACTTTTTGCAAAAGCAAGTACTGCTGCCATTTGGGTTCCACCAGCTAACAACACTTTTGAAATTTCAGAAGCAGTACTGAGAATACCTGCAATTGTAGGAATCATAGGATCACCTAATTGCGATATGATCTCAAATGGATCTTTTGATTGCAGTCTTTTTAATGCCTCATTCACAGCTTGAACCTTGAGCCCCACAGGATTTTGAGGCATGCTGCTGCTTACAAATCCTGTAATCCCAAATCCTTCAAGTACGCCAAGAGCTGTCGTAGTACCGCCTGGAATACTTTCACCAATTATGACACAGTCAGTTGAAGCTCCAAGAAATCTACCAATTATTCTACCATATTCTACCGCTTTTCCAACTTCGTCAAGACTGAGAGCAGGTTCTTGCCCAATATTTTTTCCGTAATCCAAATCCATATCAATGAATGGGAGTTTTGGGGATATTTTGCTGCCAGCATTTATTATTACATTTGGAATACTTGCTGCTTCTAATGCAGTTTTTGTTAACAGCGCCGGAGTTGGTTTTCCATCAGGAGTCATTGGGATTACAGAGATGCTTTTACAGTGCCCATAGTGAATAAATTCAGCATCAGCAGGACCTGTGAATTTTATCAGATCAGGATGTTCTCCAGCCATGGTTATTCCAGGTATTTCAGATGTGGCAGTATAAGATATTACTAGAGTAAAGATGAATTTCTTTTGCTCGGTTTGTTTGATGAATTCTAAACCTTTTTGCTTGTTGCCAAGTATTTCTATATCTTGCAATGACTAATCACTGCCCATAAAATCTAAGAATTCTGATTCTGTTCTAGGTTGCAGCACAAAATTTGTCTTTTTTTCTTTGTCTATAGTGGAATTTGGTGAACTTCCATAATTATGACCCGGATACAAAATAAGGTTACCATCAAGTTTGTAAACAATATCAAATAGACTATGATAAAGTTCTTTTGCACTCCCTCCAGGTAAATCTGTTCTTCCACAGTTTCCCACAAAAAGTGTATCACCTGAAAAGATCTTCCCATCACCAACTAAACATATACTATCTTTAGAGTGTCCAGGGGTATGTATCACAACAAGTTCAGATTTTCCAAATGTTATTTTTTCGCCATCAGATATACGCACATCATTTTTTAAAGTAGAGGCTTCATGTTGTAAGATTTTAGATTTAGTATGTTTTACAATTGCATCGTTTCCAATAGTGTGATCAAAATGATGGTGTGTATTTATAATATATTTGACTTTTAGATCATTTCGCTCTATAATTTCTATAACCATTTCCAGATCCCACGATGGATCTATGATGACGGATTCCTTTGTATCTTCATCTTCAAGAACATAGGTAAAATTTTGCATGTTTCCTACTTGGAGTTGATATACTTTCATGACAACACACCAATCTCCGCTTCAGGCGGAATTCCTATTTTTTCAACGGTTATTTTACCGCACATATCGTGTGCCATCGGCATTCCAATTTTCATCTTGTGAAAAGTTATGGTAACATCGGCTTTTACACATTTGTCATTTACTGTTCCGGTATCCGGATCAAGACCGGATGGCACATCAATAGATAGTTTGAAAGCACTGGATTGATTTATCAGATCTATTGCTGAGGAGTATGGTTCTCTAATCTTTCCATGTATTCCAGTTCCTAGTATTCCATCCACTATAATTTCAGCGTCATTTATAATCCCATTTGTATCAGAGGCAATTACAAGATTTACAGAATTCATTTTTTCTAATAGTTTCCAATTAGACCTGGATTCATCCGTTTTTATTTTTTCAGGATTTCCTAGAAGTATGACTGTGGGGCAATAGTCAAACGCGGCTAAATGTCTAGCCACCACAAAAGCATCTCCTCCATTATTACCCAACCCTGCAAAGATCGTTATTTTAGATTTTGAATCAGGATAAAGTTCAACAATGTGTCTCACAGTAGAGGCACCAGCATTTTCCATCATCAATTTTCTAAAAAATCCCATTTGATGTCCATTCTCTTCAATTTGCATCATTTGTTTTACAGTGATTTCCATATTAATACAGAATTTTATGTCAAATAAGGGCTTTACCAAAATACATATTCATAGATAAACCAGAATTTCGACACATCTCGAGCAATATAAAATTCAGAAGGCTAGACCGTTTATGGAACCTGATCAGAATATCAATTACATAGTCCGTATTGTCATTTACTAATCCAAATAATGAATAAAGAAACAGGAATTAAGAAATCACAGACGGAACCCTAGTAATGAAATGTATATTTTTTACAACATACATAATCTAGAAATCATTAATGCGGGAGAAGGGATTTGAACCCTCGAAATCCTAAGATACTAGCCCCTCAAGCTAGCGCCTTTGACCAGGCTGGGCGACTCCCGCAATTGGTTTTACCCATGTATGGTTTTTATAAGCCTTGATTACTTTTTGTGACTGTGCTAATTCCTGTCAGATGTTTTACTTGTGGAAATTTGATTGCTGACAAGTTTAAAGAATATCAAACTCGTGTCAAAGGCGGAGAGGATCCTGGAAAAGTTTTAGATTCTTTTGGTTTTAAAAGATATTGTTGTAGAGCAATGATTTTGACTTCGGTTGAGACAATTCATCAAGTCATTCCATTCTACGAAGCCATAAGAAGAAGAGAACAAGAAGTAAGATCCGAATTGGAATAGAATGCCAAAGATTACTTCAATTAAAGGCAGACTACTTTACAACAGCAGAGGAAGTCAAACTATAGAAATTGACGTAATATCAGACAACAAACATGTAGGACGAGTTTGTGCTCCGTCAGGTGCAAGTGTTGGAAAACATGAAGCCCAGAGCTTTCCACAGAATAAACCAGAAAAGAGTTTAGAAGTTTTAAAAAAAAATGTAAAGAAATTCATAGGTCTTGATCCATCCAATCTGAAGATAATTCATGAAACCGTAAGAGAAATTGATTCAACGCAAAATTACTCAAAAGTGGGTGGTTCACTTGCATTTGCATTAACTATCGCATCAATAGAATCAGCTTCAAAATCTCTACAGGTACCAATGTTCAAATTGCTTGCAAAAGATTCCACTTTTAGATATCCATTTCCTCTTGGAAATATACTCGGAGGTGGAGCACATGCGGGGCCAGGTACACCAGACATTCAAGAAATCCTAGTCTGTGCCACAGGTTCTAAAACTGTTCGTGATGCAATAGATGTTAATTTAATGGTACATAAAGAAGTAGGAAAAATTTTGTCAAAAAAAGATCCAAGTTTTACAAATGGAAGAGGAGATGAGGGAGGTTGGGCTCCAAAATTAAAAAATGATGAAGCTTTGGAAATATCTGCAAAAGCTTGTGAACAACTTGGTTTTACATTAGGAAAAGAAGTTTCGTTAGGGGTAGATTTTGCATCATCCACACAATGGAATGAAAAGAAAAAAAAATACGTATATGACAGAGCAGGTTTTGAAAACACTCCTGAAAAACAGATTGAGTTTGCTTCAGATATAATAAAAAAATACAAACTGGTGTATGCAGAAGATGCTGTTCATGAGGAAGCTTTTGAAGACATGTCAATTCTGACCAAGAGATTTCCCCGTGTCCTCATAACTGGCGACGACCTATTGGTAACAAATACAAAAATTCTCAAAAAAGCAATAAAAATGAGATCCTGTAGTGGAGCAATATTGAAAGTAAATCAGGCAGGAAGTCTACATGATGCACTTGAATTTGCCAAAGAAGCAAATAGCAACAAGGTAAGGATAATTACATCACATAGATCTGGCGAATCAAC
>JAKEIJ010000162.1 GCA_022545805.1 Nitrosotalea sp.
GCCATTATTGAGAACCACCAATTGGATGGGGAGGATTTTTTTTTCTACCAGCCATTTTACGCTGTTGATAAATTCACCATCTGTAATTTTGTTATCGTGTAGCCATATGGCATTTTTTTTAATCCATGAAGGAATCAAAGCATTTTCAGTATCAGCATAAACAAGATTTGATGCTATTACTAAAACAAAAGGTAACATTACCAACAATAGTATTTTGTAAATTTTCATGTAATGATTATCCTGTTTTTTATTACATATCTGGATATGCGAAAAATATTCTATTAGATTAATTCTGCTAGTTTAAAGAGTGGATCGGGCCGGATTTGAACCAGCGACCTCCGCAGTGTGAGTGCGATATCCTAACCAGGCTAGACTACCGATCCGCAAATTTGTTTTCAAAATGGGATATTTAGTTCTTGAATTAGACAATATCACATCTTGTTTCCACATGTTGTGCAAAATTTTGCTACCTTTGATATGGTTTTACCACAGGATGTGCACCTTTTTTCATCGCCTCCTGTTATTTGATTCACAAGATTATCTCTGCTAGGAAGACTCTTTGCTGAAATAAATGATGCAACAGAGTTTTGTGGGCCAGTCGTTGCTTGACCTGGTGCATTACCCATTGCCAACCCCGAATTTGAGGAGCGAGTTGGATTGTTCATCCTGTTTAGTGCCTTTTTTATCTCAAACATGGCCTTTAACCCTAGAAAATCAAGGGCAGAAAACTTGAGAACTGCATCAGTTATGCCATAGTAATAATCTCTTTCAGCCAGTTTTCCTTGTTTGTATAATTCTTGCATTTCTGAAAATGCTTGGATGTATGGATCGTATCCACGAAAGATGTATTGTAATTTATCAAACATTAGAGCAAGTGTGTCTACATCATCTCCTCCAAATTCCATTATGAAGTCAATTACTCATTACCACTACTTAATTTTTTGATTTAGTGAGTGTGTTGTTTAAAGCATGTGCCACAGAATTCTTGTCCGCATTTTTGGCACGATATTAGCTCTCCTGGCCTATACCCCACAAAACATTTCGAGCATGCAAATGGATTCATGACATACAAATAATATTGTAATACTTAATCCTTGATATGTTTAGAATTCCTATTTGATTCTAGTTTATCCCATGGAAACACTACATATTCTTGGCCTAGAGTTTTTTTAGCAAATACCAGTTGCGGTGGATATTTCACATCTTTTCTTGCAATTAACGTAGCATACAAGAAACTTTTTGATTTCAAGACTAGGGGAATTATCCTATTGAAAGTATCTCCCGAATCATAAATGTCATCAACAAAAAGTGTTCTTGATGAAATCTTGTTTTTATCAACCAATATTTTCTTTATGTCGAAATGATCCGCAATTAGTCTTGCAGGTACCAGGCCTCCCCTTGAGACAGTAGCAATCTTGTCAAATTCAAAACCAGTTTTTCGTATCTTGGTTACAAGTACTTTGACTTGTGACTCTATGTCAGACCATGTGAGGTAAGACTTGCCATTCCAATTATTTACTGAGACCAACTTGCTGTGATTTATTTTATTGTCTATTAATCATTTCGTAAATATGGTTTTTCAAGAATTAGACCATACTAAATAATTTAGCCTTAGCTAACTTTTATATGAAGAGAAGAACATTCCGGAATCATCGACATGATATTTCCAAATTCTAAAATTTCACGTTTTACAAGTTTTCTTAGACGATTTATTGCATATTCAGGACCTGCACTGATTGTAAGCATAGGATACATGGATCCCGGAAACTATGGCACTGATCTGCAAGGAGGAGCTGCTTTTGGGTACTCGCTACTTTGGGTCGTATGGCTTTCTTGTGCAATCGCAATGTTGATGCAGTATTTGTCAGGAAAGTTAGGTATTGCAACTGAAAAAAGTCTGGCCGAGATTTTGCGTGAAAAGTTAGGTAGAAAATTATTTGTAATACCATACTGGTTAAGCTCAGAAGTTGCAGCTGCTGCAACAGATCTCGCAGAATATCTGGGTACAGTTATCGCTTTGAACCTGTTATTTGGTGTGCCAATGATTTATGCCGCAATATTTGGGGCTGCCGATGTTATCATAATACTAGCCCTGACCTCAAGAAAATTCCGTCTGCTGGAACAACTCTTTTTGATCTTTGTTTCAATCATAAGCTTTGGTTATGCATATGAATTGCTAATCGCACCTCCTGATATTCAAGGAGTATTGACAGGGTCATTATACCCACACTTTGCAAATGCTAGCGCACTGTTTGTGGCCGTAGGTATAATCGGAGCTACCGTAATGCCTCACGTGGTATTTTTGCATTCATTTCTTACAAAAGAAAAAGCAATGGGTAAAACACTGGATGAGAGAAAGAAGATGCGGAAACTGCATCTTGCAGAGACAGTATTTTTGCTTACCATAGCAGCTCTAATAAATGCAGCAATATTGTTGATGGCAGCAGTGGCATTCTACCCACATAACTCACAGATTGCATCAATTGCTGAAGCATACAAGACACTTGTACCGATATTTGGAGTTTCGGCAGGAGTAGTCTTTCTTGTCACCTTGTTATCATCAGGTATTGCTTCATCTGCTGCAGGAACATTGGCAGGTCAGATAATAATGGAAGGATTCTTAGGGAAAAAAGTCAATGTATGGCTGCGAAGAATAATTACAAGATTTGTGAATGTCATTCCAACAACTATTGCGGTACTACTGGGATTTGATCCTTTGCACATACTTGTGTACAGTCAATTCATTCTTAGCTTGTTGATACCAGTAGCAGTCATACCTGTTGTCATACTTACAACAAGCAAAAAAGTAATGGGTGAATTTGTAAACCGGAAAATTACAACTATAACAGCATGTGCTTTTGTTGGAATAGTATTGATATTCAATATCTTTTCACTGGTAAACCAATTTTTATAAAATAAAAATTAATGCTTTTTTTAAAAAATACGAAATATCCTAGGAGTCCAGATTGTTTACACTAGGTAACTACCTTAAACTGGACATTCTTTTTCTTCAAAAAGTTGATCAGTTGTTGAGCATGTGCTTGGTCTTGAGTCTCAAGGCTCAGCGTAACACCTGCAGTGCCTGCGGGTATGCTTGAGCTTAGCCTGTCATGAATCACGTCTACAATATTTACGCTCAATGAAGATATCTGGTCTATTACTTCCTTGAGAGCACCTGGCTTGTCAGTCAAAAGGATAAAGATCTTGACCATTCTTCCCATCTCTGTCAGTCCTTTTGCCACAATCTGTCCCAGGAGGTACATGTCCACGTTTCCACCTGATAGAATCGAGACCACCTTTTTGCCCTTGGCAGGTTTTTTATCAAGAAGGTATGCAAGCCCGACTGCTCCGGCTGGTTCTACTACGGTCTTTGATCTCTCCATTAGTAGAAACATTGCCTTGACTATCGAGGAATCATCAACAAGAACGATATCATCAATCATTTCATTTATGATTTTAAATGTAGATTGACCAGGAGTTTTCACAGATATTCCATCTGCTATTGTTCTATGACCAGAAACAGATTGTAGCTTGCCAACATCAAATGATTTTTTCATTGCAGGAAAACCTGATGACTGGACACCTATTACTTTGACTTTTGGTTTTTTTGTCTTGACTGCTTTTAGAATTCCAGCTGCTAGTCCCCCACCACCTATTGGAACATAGATCTCATCAACATCCGGCAGGTCTTCCAATATTTCCAATCCTATCACTCCCTGTGCAGCTATTACTGTCTCATCATCAAAGGCATGAACCATTGTTGCACCTGTTTTTCGTGCAAGGTCTGCAGCCTTTGCATAAGATTCATCGTATATAGTACCTTCCAAAATTACATTTGCGCCATATGATCTAGTGGCAGAAACTTTGGCAGGTGAAGCGGTTACAGGCATTACGATTGTACACGGTATTTTTTCAAGTGATGAGGCGTATGCAACACCTTGTGCATGGTTTCCTGCAGATGCTGCAATGACTCCTTTTTTCTTTTCAGATTTTGAAAGGCTTGCAATCTTGGCGTATGCTCCCCTGAACTTGAATGAACCAGTCTTCTGCAAACATTCAGACTTGAGGTATACCTTGGAACCTGTCATGACACTAAATGAGTGTGAACTTTCTAGTGGCGTTCTGCGGATTACATTTCGCTGTATTTTTTGCGATTTTATTATATCATCAAAAGTAACATTCAACAGAATTTTCAGCCCTATCTTGGTATATTTGGTTTTTTGAACAATATCGACTAAAAAATCGATATGTATTTTTGATTATAGACATGTATTTTTACTAGAAATCATATAATTATATCATAAATTAATAAAATTTTCAAGGATCAAAAAGGGCTAAATAATATTCTGAGAACATGTCAGATCTAAGTCAAGGGGCATTCGTGTACCATGGTGTCAACTCCCCAAACTCTGGCACCATGATTACAACTGCCTCTTGACTAATTATATGAGATTTTTGAAAATACTTTGATATAAACAATTTTTTAATTTTTTAGAATTTTTATGATACTATCAAGTAATGCCAACAGGTTTGTCTTTGTCTGATCGGAAATTCTTGTGAGGTTTATGTTTCCTTGTCTTGTGTTGTTCTTTAGGTATTCAAGATTAAAGTTGCATAGACATCCTTCTTCTGCTGCAATCATTTTATTTTCGTCAATTAGTACTGGAGTAGTATGGTATACCTCTATCAGCATATTATCAAGTTCCCCAAACAATCGGTCTCGGTTTGACACAAGCTTTGTATGTTCTGCGTGTGACACTTCTATTGATTTTACGATATCTTGTGTAATGTCTTCGCGGTTAAACAATACTTCAAACAGTTTTTGTTCGTCCAGAGTTTGATATCCCTCTTGTCGTAATTTTTCTTCTATGATTTTATCGTTTTCTGGCCCCACCTGAACCTGGAGTTTTGTAATCATGTCAGATATGTCCGAAAGTTCCTTTTGGATCTCAATCACACGATGGTCAAGTTTGTAGAACAATAATGCATGGTATTGCAGGGACATGTGTGCAGAAAGTAGATAGTTTCCTTCTTTGATCTCAAATTTTATGAAACTTCTTCGTAGGTCTTTCTCAGCAGTTGCAGAGACTCCTTGGTTTTCCCACCCGGGTAGTTTCTTTAAGATACCATCAAAGAACTGTCTTACTAGTGCGGGATCAAATGATTCCTGGTCTGTCACAGTACCATCTCCCAGCATTACCTTTAGTGGCACTTTTCTTGCAAGTGCTGTAATATGTTCAAGATATGCAAGCCTAATGCTTTCTGCCTTCTCGCTCATTATTTTTATGAAAGGATCCGGGTTGCTCGTAGGAATCTGCATTAGATGTTTTTTAAAACATTCCACATAAAATCGGTATGTACTTTAAATACTCTGTAAAACCATTTTTAGACAGGGTTTAGACAATGACAAAGTCGTCTTTTAAGAAGATAATCTGCTGGAATTGCAATGTGGAGATAATACAATACTTTGATATAAAATACAAGGGGGAAAGAGGCGTATGCCCTGTATGTGGCGCCAATTTCCCGTTGGAGTAAGTAAACAATGAGTGAAGAACCCGAACAACAACAGGATGAAAAGACTACTGCCAAAGGCATCATAGATATGATGCTTGGGGGCGGCAAGTCAGGAACCTTGGACAGTGAGAGTCTTATCAAGGAGACACAGAAAAGGGTGTGGAGTTCGCTCAAAAAAGGATACGAGTATGATTATTCGGTAGATGAATCGGATACATTTTTGCGAAAACATGTTGCACAAAAATTGCACATGATTGTAATGTTTGTAGATCTAGTGGGCTCTACAGATATGGCCTTACTTTTACCGCCAGAGAAACTCGGAATAATAATAAGTTCATTTTCACAGGAGATGCGATCTGTAATACGACATCATGGCGGATATGTTCTAAAATATGTAGGAGATGCAGTCATTGGATACTTTATCGCAGAAGAAAGCCCACTTGTAGTATCAGATAGTGCAGTAAACTGTGCTAGAACGATGATAGACGTAATCGAACGTGGAATAAATCCAATACTTAGTGAGTATGACTATCCAGAATTGCGTGTCAAGATAGGGATGGACTTTGGAGAGAACGTGGTTGTCAGATATGGTGCAGACCAAGTCCGCTCGCATGTAGATATACTTGGTCCTGCAGTAAGTATTGCAGCAAAGATCACAGCACTTGCAAAACCTAATCAGATCCTAGTTGGTGATGACATTTATGACAAGCTTCATCCTACTCTGAAAAGTCTTTTTGAGAAGATAGAATGGGTAGACAACAGATGGTCATACCAAGACAAGAAGACTGGAAAAACTTACAAAGTTTATGCCATGCATACCTAGACAGTAAATCTGTCAGGGCATTCTACGTGTTCATAATGATGATCTGTAAACTTTTGATCAACAATATACATTACAATTTTGTATAAATCAGTCGAACCAATGTTTTTTTTACATTTTATACAATGCAATGATATTGTTTTTGACATTTAACTGGTGTCGATCAGGCCATTCTATAAGGATCGGCGATCGACAGAATTTGATAAGAAATGACATACACTTGACACAGTACTATATCTAATGCGTAATTTTGTGAGTAAACATGAAATAGAGGCCAAGAAGAATTCTAGTCATGTGGCCTTATGATGTACGAAAAATGATGGAGTCTTTTGGACATACAACTGATATGCTAAATTCTCCATTTGCATTTCCAAGATTACCACCACGTGTAAATCCCCCACAAGGAATAGCAAGTGCTGCAATGGTTAAGAACAGCATAGTACAAGACGCTGACATGATGATGAACAAACTTTCAGGTCACCATGTAATGTTTCAAAGATATGCTGCTGGCTTGTTTAACATGACACCAAATCGATTCAATCCAGGACATCCAATGCACATGGCAACACAAACAGTTGACACACTACATGAAGAAATGAGAGACTCAGAAAAGAGAACCTGGCTTTGAAAGCGGACCTTGGTAAAGAAAAGAAAAAGTAATTCCAACTTTTATAAAGCATAAACTTGCTACATTAACTGTGCAAAAAACACCCAGTCAAAAATGGACTGAACAAATAACACATTATAGAAAAAAATGTCAGACGATTCTAGAATTATCAAAATCAATTAGATACGTAGGACTCGTAAATGAATACGGCAGAACCATGACTGGGATAATCAGACCAGGCCTTGCAACGTTGCTATCCAATGAATCCACAAGAAACGAATTCTTTCTTGTTTCAACAATGCTCACAATGCGTAACAAGGCAAGCGCTGCACTTGGAAACATTGACAGCATCATACTCAAGCATGATAAAGTGACAGTCATCATATTTCAACGAAAAGAGGGAATTTACTATATCTCAGTCAACAAATCCGTAATTCCTGATGCAGTAAACAAAATTATTTCAAAAATTAAAAAAATTATTTAGAGTGGAGCAAATCCATGGAACCCACGGGCTTGTTTTGCACCATCATCAAAGGATGGCTCAAATAATGACACCATGTACTTGTCAGGATCTAGCACAATACAGTTTTTTCCTGCCTTGTGCGAAATAACATCTCTGTACACTGGGACGTTTTTTGCCCTGAGTTCTTTTACAGCAGATTCTATATCCCCCACGACCAATCCTATGACTATACCATTGTCAATTGATGTTCCAGTATTGATGGGCTTGGTTGCCGGATGCAGTATGACCGTAGCACCTTCTTTTGCCAACTCTACCCAGTTTTCCCTACTATTTTTGATTGGCAAGCCAATCACTTCATGATAAAACTTTATGGATTTTGGCAGGTCAGAGACGGCAAGTATTACGCTACCAAGGTGTCTAATATTCACATACAGGGTAAGTCATCGTAGTGTTAAAAGATTATGGTAATGCTAGACTACCTGTACCATAGTTTCGGTGCGTTCTACACCCTTTATGTTTTGAATTTCGGTTGTGACATCCTTTATCATGGACAGGTCTTTTACATCAATGAGTGCGACTGCATCAAATTGTCCACTTACTGCAAATGAATCATAAACTGATTTTACCATACGAAGTCTTGCAGCTATAAGCTTTTTCGGAGATTTGACTAGTACTACGGCTTTGACCAACCCATATCCACCTCCACTTCTATTAGAGTCTCTGTTGAAACAATTTCTTTTATCTTTTTAAAATCAATTACAACATTATTGATTTCGTCAATTGTCCCCTGTAAAACTACGGCAATGTCTGCCCTTCCTGTCACAACCATTATTTCCTTGACTATCTTCCTTGTTTTTTTCAGTGATGCAATAACAGGATCAACTTTACCCGGTTTGACGGTTATCAAACAGAGAGATCTCATCAATCCTGTATTGGTGTGATGATGGATAAGTCTTTTTGATCAGTTACCAGGAGAAATCTAATCGTCGCTTGCTTCTTGAGAACGTGCTTCTTCTAAGTATGCCTTTCTTGCCTCTAGTTCTGCTTCCTTGTCAAGCCCTGCATCATCCTCTACCACAATGATACCATCATCTTCGTGAACTACATCCTCTTTGAGTTTGGTCTTTTCTTTTGGTTTGACCTTCGGAGCTTCCTTTTTTACCACTTCTTTTTTAGATGACTCCTTTTTCGAGGCCTCTTTTTTGGCTTGCTTTTTTGCTTCCTTTTTCTTGTCCTTTGTCATAAGACGATTATCCAACAAGTAACATCGTCCTTTTAAACTTGTCTTATCTTTACAATATCAAATAATTCCTTCACAATTTGAGCAAAAAAGCCGATTTTCGCATATCATTGAAATTATCAGATGACATTAGATAAGATCTTTTATTTTTTCAATTATTGAGTGATGATCAGATGTAGGCTCGGTGGATAAAATGAGTATCCCATCCTTTTGAAATATAGTCAATAGTTTCACTTTGCCTTTTGATTCTACAATCCAGTCGGTATTGCCAAGTTTATCTGTGAACATCTTATCCATCATTGCTTTTACTGACACCTGATGATGTGCCAAGGCGGCAAGATCTTTGTCAAGAAGAGGAATAACACCATCTTTTCTTGCAGTAGACACTAGTTCTTCATCTACTATCTTGCCAGCAAATCTAATCTTTGGATCTAGTGCTAGTATTTTTTTACAATAGTTTGTAGGATCTACACTCATTTTATATCTAAAACGCATTTGTCAAAATACCCTATTTAAGACATGTTTTAGAGTTCAACAGATATAATTAATTTTATAAAATATAACAACAGACTTGAAATTAAAATGAATAAAATTCAGAGATATCTGGTTGTAGTTCTTGTATCAACTTGTATCGTTGGTGGCTTTGGCATACCACTTGGAGATCCAAAATTTCTAATTCCAGCCATCATACTAGAGTCATCATTTATTGCACTTGCGATAGTTTCATTCAAGAATTTTCGATATGCATACATTCCAAATTTCATTATTGCGGGTATAGTCATTGCAGGTAATACCACATCTCCAAAACACTTGGAAATCATGTCGACATTTCATCCGTTTTACAATGCGATTGTACTAATCATAGGCGGTTATGTCTTGCAGGTATTACTACTAATAACAAATGCAATGTCACTTCGAGAATATCGAATTACCAAGATAGAAAAATCCGGTTAGGGTAAGATATCTCATTAGAGTTAGGACCGAATGACGGAATTTTTCACGTATAAAATATCAAAAATACGATAGATTTTCAAACATAACTTAAGGTGCCGCCGGCA
>JAKEIJ010000163.1 GCA_022545805.1 Nitrosotalea sp.
ACTACCTGGATTCCAAACTCATGGGTTAGAAATGCTTTTGCTTCATCAGATGTAATGATATGAGTACGTCCAACACTTGCCTTGTGTTTGCTTCTCACACGGATGCTAAAACCTGGTCGTGTTAGTGATATGGCCACATCAAGACCCAAGATTCCGTCTTGTGGATCGTATTTCACTCCTGGAATGTCTATGTGTTCTTTGATACCAAATGAAAGATTTCCAAAGTTGTCAAATGATGAGCCTTTCATCTGATTACCCTTTGCTGCAAATAATCTCTTGATAAGTTGAATTGCTTGTTCATTTCGGATCGTAACTGCAACACCAATTGGTTCACCCTTGTGTACACCCCAGTCACGTTGAGTGGCCTTGGCGTATCTTGGAGATGGTTGTTGGCCAGAGATGTGCTTTAATGCACGTTTTGCTTTTTCAATTGGTTCACCTGATTTACCTACACCCATATTCAATACTACTTTGGCAACTGAAATTTTCTTCATTGAGGATTCTACTTGTTGTGCCATATCTATCACTGGATTTGTATGACAGGTTTGTCTTTTCCTACTGCCATTACTAGGTCTGCTGGGATTTCAATTTCTCTTTCACCAAAGTCAACATCTGCTCTTTTTGGCAAGATGAATGTACCTGGTTTGAGTTCTGTGACTTTACCCATACGTCCCGCGTTTACACCACTCGTAATTATGACTTGGACTCCTTTTTCAAGAGGGATTACACTAAGAATTTTGGTTCCTGGCACTTCAACTACACATGTATCTCCGACATTTACCTTGGTGTCAGAGATCAGTGTTCTACCATCATGGAATCCGATTTGTGTTTTTTTATCCTTGATTGTTACTTTTTTGGTTACCTTGAGTAATTTCTTTGATTTTTCAGCAGAGTTAATCTTGATTGGTTTGAGTACGGTCAAGTCTTTTGGAACAAGTCTGTATACATCAGACACTCCATCAAGTTCTACCACATCCATAAGACCAATACCGTGGTGAAGTGAGTTTCTTACAACACCATCTACTTTTACTTTACCGCCATAGATTACAGATTTTGCTTCTCTTAGAGATGTAGCAAGTTTTAGTGTATCACGAATGAATACTGCAGTTGGAATGGATATGTCTTTTTTGTGACCACCGGGTTTTACTGTAACTACAAATCTCTTGTCTTTTCTTGTGATTCCCCAGAAAAGCGGAGCCATTTGTCTTTTTAGTTTTTTACTACCTGCGATGCTAACCATTATTTATTCCCCTTTTTTTCAGTTTTAGATTTGTCTTTTGTATCATCTGGTTTTGATTCCTTTTTTGTTTCCTTTGGCTTTTCCTTGCTAGCCTCTTTTTGTTCTTTTGGTTTTGATTCTTTTTGTTTTGTCTCTTTTGTTTCTTGAGGAGCACTTTTTGCAGCTTGTGGTTTTTGTCCTTCAAGTCTGTTTTGTCTCCACTTGTCTTCAAGATTCAATGAAGTGATGATAACGTTTGATGGATGAATGTAAATGTCGACATTTCCGCCCTTGAGTTTTTCACGCTTGATGCCCTCTATTGCAATTCCTCGCTTTTCAGTTGATACACGTGTGACTTTTCCTTCAATTCCTTTGAACTCTCCACGCAATACCTTTACACCATCGCCTTCTACAACACGGAGGCTCTTGCAGTGATATTTTTCTTTAAGATCTTTTGCTAAATGGGAACCTAGTTGTTTGCTAAGTAGGTGTTGTGATGCAGTGTATAGCATTCGTTTGCGGATTGTAGTTGGTTTCATGATATTATACCACCATCGATGCCAAGTTTGCGATTCTTGGATACTTTTCTGCCGCTTCGACTGCTACTGGTCCCTTGATTTCTGTGCCCTTGATTTCACCTTCTGGTGTAACAAGCACTGCTGCATTGTCTTCAAATGTTACTCTAACTCCGCTTAATCTTCTTACAGCATATTTTTGTCTAACAATAACTGCACCAAATATTTGTCCTCTTAGTTCACCAGGACCTTTCTTTACTACAACGTTACAAAAGTCGCCAACTGCTGCAGATGGATAACGAGCAACTCTGGTCTTTGTTTTTTGGACCATTACAATTTCCAATATCTTGGCACCAGTGTTGTCTGCACATACTACTTGAGCTCCAAGTGGAAGTGCTCTTGTTACATATTGTCTGAATTCTTGAACACCCTTTGCCGAAACTGCACGACTCTTTGTTGCGGCCATTATGATACTACCTCAACTACTACAAATGATACACTCTTTGAAATAGGTCTGCATTCTGCAGTGAGAACAATATCGCCTTCTTTTACATCAATGCATTGTGGTCTGTGTGCATGTAATTTGCTTTGGCTACGTGCATATCTTTTGTATTTGATATCAAGTCTTGGAAATTCTTGTTGTACGACAATTGTTTTAGGTGCTCTAGCACTGACTACTTTACCTTGAACTAGTTTACCCCGGATACTTAGAGTGCCGTGGAATGGACACAAGTCATCTTGGCAATCAGATTTTGGTGCCTTTACTTGGAGTCCTATGTTTCTAGTCATGCTTTTACTCCCATTCTTTCAAAGGATCTTTTTGTGATGGTGTTTCCATCTACAAGAGCAGAGGTGCCATTGAAATTAAACTGCCATACAGAATTGTGTTTTGGTATTGTTTTGATTCCAGTTGCAGTTTGAATTGCAAACATGGATTTTGTTTCGTCGATTACTTTACCGTGCAAGCCGATCATTTGAGAATTAGTAGATTTTACAATCAAGGTTTCAAGTCCAATTAATTCATGACGTGTAATATTTTCTGCTGTAATCATTTGGATTTCATCTCATTTAGTCTAGTTAATACTCTTGCGATATCTCTTCGGAGAGGTTTTACCTTTCCGCTGTCTTTTCGCAATGTTCCTTTAGATGCTTCAATCTTTAGTTTGGTAAGTTCGGAACGTAATTGTCCTAGTCTGTCTTTAAGATCAGTTTCATTGAACTCTCGAACTGTTTTCATCTTGATTCGTGCCATTTATTTCAGTTCCTCCTCTACTTCTTCAAATGTTTCCACAGTTTCGATTAATTTTTCTTCAAGCTCAATTACTTCACTTTCAGTTCGTGGCTTGGTTGGATCAATCTGTGTTTCTTCGACAATCTCAATTTCTTCTGGAACTTCGACTTTTTGCTTTACTTCTTTCTTCATTGCCTTTAATTCAAATTCTGGTATGAATCGCTCTTTTCTTGCAATTCTGATTCTAACTCCGATAAGACCCATTTTTGTTTGAACGTGAACAATATCTTCTGATACGATAACTGTAGCTTGGTGTCCTGCTCGTGGCAGTATGCCTTTGCTGTGTTTTTCAAAGCTTGAACGGTCACCTCTAAGTTTGCCAGAAGTTGTGATTTGCACACCCATAGCACCTGCTTCCATGATAGTCTGCATTGTCCACATGACTGCACGTCTAAATGCAGTGCCTCTTGCAAGGTGTTGTGACATTCTGTTGCACATGACGCTTGGTTCAAGTTCTGGTTTTGTTATTTCAATTACTGATATCTGTGGATTTTTCAGACCAAAGTCTGTTTCCAAAACCTTTGTAAGATCTCGTATTCCACTTCCTTTTCTTCCTATTACAATACCAGGTCTTGTTACGTGTAAACCGACTCTGGTTCCTGTTGGAGTTTTTTGAATATCAACTTCTGAAAAACCTGCTTCCTTGATTGCTTCTCTTAGATAATCTTTCAAGAGCATCAGTTTGTAGCTATCATTGATTACATTTTTCACAGATGACATGCTATATCTCCTGAGCTACAAGCTCAACATGTGTAAGAATGTCGATTTTAGGAGTTGCACGTCCCATTGCACGTGGAGTAAATCGTTCAAGTTTTCTGCCCTTGTGTACTGTAGCATTGATTATTTTCAACCTGTCAAGATCCATTCCTCTATATTCTGCGTTTGATTCTAAATTGTCTAGCAGTCTGATAAATTCTGATGCTGCTTTTTCAGGATATCTTCCTGCCATTACTCCAGTGTCTGACTTGTGTCCTACTTCGTTGTTGTATCTTTGGAATGGAACTGCGCGTTCCAAGTTAACAACAGATTGTAGATAACTTCTTGCAGACTCGATTGACATTCCTTTTATTTTATGTGCAATTTCTCTTGCATGTTTGTGGGAGATTGTCTTTTCTCGTAATGCAGCACGAACATGTCGTGTTTTATCATAATTTTGGAAAGCGTAGTTAAAATGCATAGATATCACTTTAATGGC
>JAKEIJ010000003.1 GCA_022545805.1 Nitrosotalea sp.
ACATAATGCCTCTTTGAGAAAAGAACTGATCTTGTAATGTCTGCAATCTTTGCACCGTCTATCATCTTGTTTATCTCATCTTCTGTCTGCAGTATGCCTTCTTTTTCTAGGGTTGATTCTTGCTGATTCTTGGTTGGTATCTCATCATTGTCAAATTTTATCAAAAATTCCAAAAATGCCTCATCGATATTCTTCGTGGAGTCTATAATATCCTCAATTTTGCACTTGGGACAGCTAAAGTGTATTTTTTGATTAAACGTGCGTTGCACCTCTATCTTGGATTTACACTTGGGACAATAATGCACTAGTTCATGGAATAATTCTGGATGATTTAATTTTTGGTTATAGTGTTGATCACAAGTAAAACTTGGAGTAAAAAACATGCTCAAAAACCATGATGACATATAATATCGTATTATTTCTAGACTGATGTGGGCCTTGGAAGTTATTGGGGTGAAGTCCTCGATGTTTTAGAAAAAATAATCCCGGTATATGACAAAGTAAACTCGATGATCTCGCTTGGAAGGGATTCTGAGTTTCGTCAAAGAGGAATTAGGGGAAGGGTCCATCCTGGAGATCATATACTTGATGCTGGTTCTGGTTTTGGTAACATGTCAAAGACAGCTTCTAGGATCTGTGATGATAATGTCAACATCACATTGTATGATCCGTTAAGACCGATGCTAAAAAATACTAGCAGATTATTTTCTACAACGCCCGTATTAACATGCGGAGTCTTTGAACATATTCCATTTCGTGATGAAAAATTTGATGCGGTACTTACCGGCTATTCACTAAGGGACGCAATCAATCTCAGAATTGCAATATCTGAGATACATCGAGTACTAAAAAAGGATGGAAGATTTGTCATAGTTGATCTGGGCAAACCTGATAATCCTGTAATTAGAGCAGGAGTGTCATTTTACCTCAGGGCTATGCTTCCTATATTGGCAGTAATTGGTGGTGGAAGGCTTGGTCTAAAGTTTGCCGCTCTTTATGGCACGTACAAACTATGGCCTCAAAACAAAAAGCTAGAATCACTTCTTCTTGAAAGGTTCTCAAGAGTAGAATTTGAAAAAGGCATGCTTGGGGGCGCAATCATGGTTGCAGCATACAAGTAAAATGAATAAAGTAGTTCTTGTCTACATCATTGCCCTAATTGTTGGATTTTCGTATGGAATACACAATCCAATAGTTCCACTGTTTGCAAAAAATCTGGGTGCCTCATACTCTGATCTTGGAGTGATTGGGTTTGCAAATTTTATTCCCTACATGTTCATTCCACTCTTTGTTGGGCTGTTACTTGACCGATTCAACAAAGGCATACTCCTTTCTCTTGGGCTAGTTCTTGACTCTGTGTCAATTTACTTGTTATCTGTAGCAGATTCTGTGCCACAAATTATCATATTTAGAACTCTGGTTGGTATTGCACATTCATTTTTTTGGCCACCATGTGAATCAATTATATCAAAATCTACCAGCCCACAGAATCGCGTCAAAGCAATTTCTAGGTTCATGGCTTTCTTTGTTGCTGGTATTATGATTGGACCACTTGTTGGTTCATTTTTGCTTGAACACTTTGATGTTTCACATGGTATGATATTCCAGATTGCCGCATTTGCAATAGCGACTTCACTTGTCTCATCATTAATGCTGTCAAAGGATAAGGATGTAACTCATAATGGAATCATATCCATTACATCTGCAAAACATTTGATAAAATTTCCTACAGTAATTGCAATTCTCTTGTTTTGTAGTGTAAGCTTTGGAGTGTTTTTGGCAATACTTCCAGCATTCATGAATGAGCGGTCAATCTCAGAGTCAAACATTGAATTACTCTTTTTTGTATTTGGGATCTCTAGACTTGTTTCCTTGTTGACATCTAGCTTTCTTATGAAAAAGTTTCTCGCAAGTATACTGCTTGTTATAATATCAATATCTGCTGGAATGCTGATGTTGTACTACTCTCACTCTGTACTGGAATTCAGTGTGGCAGTTCTCATACTCGGATTTGGATTTAGTGTCTATTTCCCGCTCACATTTGAGATCATAATGCGAAAGACAAAAGAAAATGTTGGCGCATTGATTGGTGCGTATGAGGCAACCTATGGCATGGGTTGGGCCTTTGGGCCTCTGATTATTGGTGTAATTGCCAATTCTTTTGGAAGCTCGATTCCTTATCTTATTTTATCTGTAGTTGGGTTGTTTGTCTTGGGATTTGTATTTCTCAAGAGACAACAAGTCACGTTGGTCTAAAGCTTTAATTTTAGAAACAAGCGAAATTACTTCATGTCTGATTTTGCACTTAACATTATAGGAAATGACTGGATAATGATTGTCTTGGTAGCATTGGTATTACTTCTTGGAACCAAAAGATTGCCTGATGCAACAAAAAAACTTGCCAGGGTCATGGCACAGTACGATAAAACAAAAAACATGGTTCAAGATGAACTAAAAAAAGCCAAAGGTGAGTTTAACCTTGACATTTCAGGGCCTGTCATGTCTGAACGACAAAAACTCGAAACACTTGCCAA
>JAKEIJ010000164.1 GCA_022545805.1 Nitrosotalea sp.
ACTAGACTGTATTTTCTCAAGGTACAGGAACTAGTAAGCCAAGAAATGGACAAGTCTCTTGTATAAAATTACTTTTGTGTTATTTCCACAATGTCTTCGTGAACTTTGGTTTCTGTGATTTTATTTGTTCCATCAATTACAGACTGGATGAAGTCTGCAAAAGATTCTGCTTGAAACTTGTCTTTGAAAAGTATGCTGTGGGCAGATTTGTCTTTTAGAGATATTATTATTTCATTTTCAATTATTTCTAATATACCGTTGATGAAAATTTCATTATCGTCTTTTATGTATATCAGGCTTGCAAGTTTCTGAGCCTCATAATTATCTGTACATGTAATGTCTTTTTTCATATTGTCTAATCAAACATGAACTTGTCTACTTGGTCTTTTGCTTTCTCTCGTTGTTTTTTGAATTCTGACAAGAAGGGTTTGGTAGCATCTTTTAGGTTACACTTGCACTCTCCACACAATAATTGTCCACCCTTGCACTTTCTTGCCCTTTCATCAGATTCTTTTTCTGTATCAAAAAAGTACCTCAGGTACCAAAATACTGGACATATGTTAAAGTTGGCACCCAGTTTTTTCTGAAGCTCAACAGTTGGCTGACCACCAGTAAATGTGCTTGAGATCTTTTTATCTACCACATCGTCACTGTCTGTAGTAAATATGGCAGTCTCTGGAATTGAGGATGACATTTTTCCTTGCATTCCAAGTCCTGGTAGAAACTTGGAGTGGATTTGAGCAGGTTTTGGATATCCTAATTTTTCTGCAATATCCCTTGTCACCCTCCAATAAGGATCCTGGTCTATTGCTGCAGGTATGAGAACAGGTGTAGGACGTCCCTCAATTATTGATGGCAAAAAACAGGGTGCTGCTTGTATTGGTGGAAATCCAATCATACCTATGTTTGTAGAATTTTCAAATCCAAAAACAGCTTTTACAGTAGAATAGGTAATTCTTTTTGCTATCTCAAGTGATATGGGGTAAATTCTCTTGATGTCTTTTGTATCAATTAGGATCTTTGTCTTTTTTGGATCAAATCCAATGGCGATGATATCAAGAATATTCTCTTGTGTAAATTTTGATACATCATCCATTGATTTTCCATCGCTGTAAAGAAATTTTTCGTCATCAGTTAATTGAAATATCAAATTGACATCGAATTTTTCTTGTAGATATTTTGTAAAAATCCATGGTAACAAATGTCCCATGTGAATCTTGCCTGATGGACCCCTTCCAGTGTACAGGTAAAACTTGTTGCCTTTCTCATATTCTGTCAAAATCCTGTCTAAATCCCTATGACTGAAAAAGTAACCAAGCTTTAGCATTGGATGTACTTCACCGGTTATTTTTTCAATACGTGCCTCTAATTCTGGAGAAATCTTTTCTGTGCCAAACTTCTGCATGAGTTTATCATAGTCAATATCTCCTTCTACGCTCCAAGGAGTTACTGTAAACTCTTCAGATGACATTCATGGTTTAGTTAGGTTAAGGTTTAAAAAGTCTTTTTGGCTTTTTGTGATAATGTCACAAGTTCTGCATCCAATTGAGCAAAAAATTCTCAAGACCTTGATTGATAAGAAGAATCTAACACCTGGAGAACTTGCTACTGTGACAAAACTTTCACTAGACCAGATACGACGAGGTATAGAATGGCTCAAGTTCAAGGATCTCGCTAGTGTTGTGGAATCTGAGAAAAATCTAGTAACACTTGGCAAAAGAGGGACTGAAGCATTTGAAAAGGGATTTCCTGAAAGACAGTTGATCAACCATCTACGATTACTGGATGGATACTCGTGTGAAATGAATGACGTAAAAAATTTACTGAAAAATGAATTCGGTCCAGCTATTGCAAATGCAAAGAAGAATGGATGGGTTGAGATTCATGAAAATAGAATCATGTTAAAGGGGTATCATGATGCTACATCTGAAGAAAAAATTATCAAAACTATATCAAAGAATCCTACTGGAACTTTTCTAGAGGAATTTGAAGACAAAGATGCAGTAGAGTCACTGAAAAAAAGACCAGAGTTTATTGTTGTTATCTCAAAAAAATCTACCTTGGTAACTCTAACCGAAAAAGGCATGGAAACTGCCAAGACTGTACCAGATAACATTGATTTTGGAAGTGTATCTGAGACATCAACTAGAGTAGAACCGGAAGCCAAAGTTGTAAGAGCAATAGACGTCGAAGCAACTGCTCCAATAATATTTGCAGCAAAGAGCCATCCGTTAAGAGATGTAATAGATGAAGTACGAGAAATATTTGTCAGTCTTGGATTTTCTGAGATAATTGGAAATAACATACAATCTAGCTTTTGGAACTTTGATGCTCTCTTTACACCGCAAGACCATCCTGCAAGAGAGATGCAAGATACATTTTACCTCAAGGATGTAAAAGCAAATAATATCGCAAAACCTGATCAGATAAAAAAAGTATCCGACGCACACAAGAAGGGTTGGAACTATCAATGGCAAACTGAAGAAGCAAGAAGACTTGTCCTGAGAACACATACTACATGTGTAACTATTCGAGCACTTGCGGATCAAAAGCACGATGATGCACGATTATTTTCGATAG
>JAKEIJ010000016.1 GCA_022545805.1 Nitrosotalea sp.
TACAGCAATTGCCAGAACTATTGATGCTACTGGACCAAATTCTGGTACAGTTGCATTATCTGGTGTTTGGGTCAATGAATCATTTTCTATCACGGTAGAAGGTATGACAACATTTCCTCTAGCCATGCCAATTCTTGTTGTATCAGGAACACCATTGTTAAAGATAGATTTTACCTTGATAACAATACCATAGATACCATTACCTGGCAAATTTACTGTTTGAGTACCTGCACCATTTTGGGCAATGGCATCACTCTTTGACCACAATACGCTTTGATCTTTGTCAAGTATTTGTAGATCATAATCCACATCACCAGTTACTAGTTTTTCTGTAAATGAATCATAGAAGCTAACCTTCAGATTATTTTGCGAATTTGCTTCCAAGTCTTTGGGATTCCAGCCAAGCTTCACATGCCAACCTCCAAAGTCTGTCAACAAAGAAGCAGATGATTGCACATTAGGTTTTTCTGGAGCTACTTTGAATTCAATACCTGTAGTTCCGCTTGGAATAGTTTTTGCCATGTTTACCAAGTCAAGTTTGTTTAGGAATAGATGGACTATCATGTAATCTCCAATTGTATATGGATCAACAATTATTCTGCTTCCAGTTAGACCATATCCTTGTGCACTTGCTGCATATGTTGGAGTGTCTGAGAATGCTGTCAATGACTTTGGAACTCTTAGCTCTTCATGTATGAATATGGGTCGGTCTTGAAATCTATTTACATCCCAGTCAAATGGCATCTTCCAAGAAAATTGTTTTGTTGATTCATCAAAGTTAAAGTCTGAAGTTTTGTCGTAGTATGAAATCAACGTAGTATTGTATGGATTATTTTGATAAGTAACATCTTGCATAGATACATCTCCAACACTTAGATAGGAATCAAATTTTGGAGGGTTTGATTGGTTAATTATGGTATTAGCATAATCAATAGCGAAAAGTTCCATGTGAAAATGATACAAGCCACCTTGTTCAAGTATGGGCCCCGCAACTGTTACCTGATCAGTTTGTGATCCTAATCCACCTAATACAGGATCAGGATCGCCATACACTGTATATTTTCCATCTTCACCACCGGGCTGGAATTTTATTGTAAGATATCCAGTGTGTGTGTAAAATAATTCATGCATCAATATTTTGTCTCCCTTTGTAGCATTGATGAAAAATGAGACATTGTTTATTGTCGTATTGGTATTTGCATCAAAAAATCTAAACTGTAAAGTTTTGTCTTCGGTAGTATCAGATGTTATAATTGGAGGATTAAGTTTAATGAAAGCTGTAATCACTCTGTTTCCAATGTTTGCCTGGACATTTTCTTGAGTAAAACCGTCAGCAAATGCTTTTTGAGGAATAAATGGAACTATAGATAACAAAACAAACACGCCAAGGACTATAGGTAATACATTCTTGACATAAAGCTGCATTAACTAAAAAGTGACCTGCTAACCTATTTAATTCTTGAGCAACAACGTTACTTCACATAAAATTATTAACAAGACAAGATAAAATTATGAAATGAAAAGATGGTCGAAAATATCATCTATTTTTGCAATATCTATCACAATATTAGTAGTATATCTGATATCAAATTCAGGAGTTTATCATTCAAGAGATACTGCATTTGCCCAGAGTTCATCATTAACGATAATGGTACTCTCCATTGATAACAAATTAGTTGGCGAAGGCCAATTTGTAATCTCGCCAAATCCATTTACAGGTACAGGAAATTATACAATTGTAGACAACTCTGCTGATGACACTGACAAAGAAAAAGATGGTGTGATTACTTTGTCAGGAATAAAAAATGGAAATTACAGTATAATTCAGACAAGAACTACATCAGGATATGGTGTTGATCAGATGCAAAAAACAGTTCAGGTGAACAACTCGTCTGGCGTTGCTACTTTTACTGATCTACCAGCCAGCAATGCTGCTGCATCTTTTGGTTCAAAAAGTGTTACTTATACAACCAAGTTTGAATGTGGTTCGATATATGCCGGAGAAGGACCGTTAAGACCTGGTCATTATGATACGGACATTAGTTTATTTAACAAACAAAAGTTCCAGACACAAGTTTTTTGGAATTCTGTGCTCAACAACGGCCCTAGTTCAAACGCTATTTTGCTCAAGATGGATTCTGAGACATCAAAGAGTATAACATGTCATGACATCAGAGCCATACTTGGAAATAACAATGACAATTTCATAGAAGGGTTTACCATCGTTAATGTTCCATTAGATTCAACGTTTAATGGAGGAATGACCATGACAAGTTCCTCAAGTGATATCAACGTATTAGATGTCCAAGCATTTTACACTGCAAATGCATTGGATATGCTTCCTCATGAGGTAATTGTGGACAAGATCTCATTTTACATAATACAGGATGAAAGCGGAAAGATTCCAGTCAATATGACACGAAAGACTCTTGACATATCCATTCCATCAGGACTAAATCAGATTTCAGATACGGAAAAGAAAGTAAAAGACGCACTTGCAAAACAATACTCACTTTCTGATGATGACTTGACAAAAATTGTGATCAGAATAAAAGATGTCTCAGTAGGAGTGGGAGTTTTGATTGACGATCATGCCATATCATTGTCTACAGTCCAGCCTCAACCAGGTTCTTAGAAAAATAATAAAAAGAAAAATAGAGTTAAGTTTAGAATTTTGGAATTCCTCTAGTTTTTGCAACAAACACTACCATGCTCATTACAGCAATTGCCAGAACTATTGATGCTACTGGACCAAATTCTGGTACAGTTGCATTGTCTGGGGTTATGATAGTTGAATTAGTGGACTGCCCATCAGATGGGGTCAATGAATCGTTATCTGTTACTGTAGAAGGTATGACAATATTTCCTCTAGCCATGCCAATTCTCGATGTATCAGGAACACCGTTGTTAAAGACTGATTTGACTTTAATAACAATACCATAGATACCATTACCTGGCAA
>JAKEIJ010000165.1 GCA_022545805.1 Nitrosotalea sp.
CATAACCTTTCTCAAGTAGGTGACTCAATGCAAGCCTTACAGTTCTATCTGGAAGTAGTGTCTTTTCAGCCAGTTCCTTTTGAGTAAGAGAGCCCTCATACTCTAATGTTTTTAGCAACAACTTGGAACTTGGGGGCATGTTGAGTAGCTCGTCTGCAAGCTTTACCTTTTTAGCTAGAGCAGAAACTGTAGTGGAATCTTTTTTCATTCGAATTACATTTGCAGGTTGTGGGAATTTCGTACAGACTACAGTCTTGTCCACTTTGAACCTGTCTTTTCCATCAATTACAACTTCACATCGAAGGCTAGACGAAATGTCATCAATTTCAATAAGGGCATCTTCTGGAACGATGAGCGGACGCCTGGTGTTGTCAAGCGAGTTTACAGATACAATGCAAAAGACCTTTGAGTTTTGATATATTGCAGGACCACCTGCAGACATGGAATATGCAGATGAACCAATAGGTGTTGAAACTATCAAACCATCACTACTGTCATGCCACAACTCTTCTCCGTTAATGCGTAATACATGCTCTAACAGTGTGGCACTCTTTGAGGAAAATATCGCAACATCGTTTAATGCAGGGTAGATTTGTTTTCCATCAATTTTTACCCCAACTCGTATCAAGGCTTCAATTGAGAAATCTCCTTTTTTTAGACGATTAAGATAAATCGGAAATTGTTTGAGATCAGTTTGAGCCAAAAATCCACTGGATTCATATTCATTTATTCCAAGAACCGGAATTGTGGAATTTTCAATGTTGTGAAAATATTTTCTAACCCCTCGGTCTCCTCCAGTCACTATTACATAATCGATATCTTTTCCAAGAGATTTTTTCCCAAGATGGATGGATTCTATTCCATGGCTTTCAAGGGATTGTTTTATGGATTTTACAGCCTGCTCTTGGTCTTGACTATAGATTGCAACCTTCACAGTGTAGATTCTATTTTCACACAATAAAAGCTTAGACACTTGAGAACTGCATCAAATTATAGAGATATGCAGCATTTCTCTCAGTATCTCCTCCTGCTGGGACCTTATCTAGACCTGTTGCATGTGTTTCAAGGGCAGCTTGTGCAGCGCCAACTGCAAAGCAGATTGCCCATATCGGGTCCTTTTCCTTCAAGTAAGAACAGGTAAAGGATGCACAGAAGATATCACCAACCCCGGTGGTATCGCCAATTTTCATATTTGGGATTTTCAAGTGATACATTCTGTCTTTTACAAGCATTGTAATTTCTTGCTTGTTGGTATAAAGAACATGTTTGACACCTTTTTTCTGTAATGCAATCATTGCTTCTTTCTCTCTCAACCCTGTAAGATAAAATGCCTCATCAGGGTCTGCCTTGAGTGCAGTTATTTTGGAAAGATCCATCATGGTTTTTTCAAAAAATATTTTATTGTCACTTTCTACACGTCGAAGATACCCTTGCGGATCAAGCAAGGTAAAATCAAAGTTTTCTTTTATTCCATCAAATGTTTCCTCAGATACTTCATCAAAGACCGGACTTACAATTGCACCATCAGCATCAGACTTTATTGATTCGATCGGATCACATCTTGTTTTAAGATAGAGTTCGCGCTCTGCTCCAGAGATATTAAGCAGGAATCTAGTGGTTGGTTTTTCAGATATCGCACTCTGTGAAAGGAAGATTCCTTTTTTTTCAAGTGAGGATTTGAATGAAAAATCTGCGCCTGCTTTTGTGTGAAGGTCAATTTCAAATTTCATGTTTTTTGCAGTCAGACCACAATAACATGCAGGACCTCCAGCTGTCGTGGTTATAGTACCGTTTTGAGATATCTCATCAATTGTACAATGTGAAAAAATTGCAATCTTCATTTGATTTCATGTCGGTACCTTTCCATTTAGTCCTTTTTCTGACTATTTAGGCAGGACTGGCAGATTGTTTTGCCTTTATCCAGCATTATCTCAACATTTGAGCTCAGGCAGACATGACACAGGCCACGCATATTCCGATCTGAAGTCATATTGAATTTAAATTTTAACAGTTCTTCAAACTAAAGATCGGTACCATGATTGTTTTGAATGAGCTGAAAGATATACCATCAATGCAAGATTTGTGGTCCAGGGCACAAATTTGACAAAAACAAGACCCGTCAAATATCGTTATAAAGAGGCTCCATACAAGTAAAACATGCCACTAAAGCGTGCTAGTCGTGGACGAAAGAAGGGAGGAAAGGGTTCCTCTGACCGCATCCAGTGTACAAACTGTGGTGCTACAGTACCACGAGACAAGGCAAAGAAGGTAACATCAAGACTAAACTTGGTAGAACACACTTTAGCAAAGGAATTAAGAGCTCAAGGCGCATACATTGCAGCACCAACCGTACTCAAATGGTACTGTATTTCATGTGCAATACACTTTGGAATCCTAAAAATCAGATCAGCAGATTCAAGACGCCAAACTGGCAGACTACGATGATCTAGTCTTTTATTCCGTGAGCAGTTGTTATTATTCTCTGAACAAATGTAATTCCGGCAATTATTGCAACAATCACTACGGCATAATTTAGAAAACCAATCATTCCAATTATTGCAATCACAAGCAATCTTTCTGCACGCTCACCGATGCCTATGCCCTGGAGTTGTACTCCAAGAGATTCTGCTCTTGCCCTAGTATAGCTTACAAGTAATGACAGCCCTATTGCCAACAATACAAGATAGCCTTGTTGATATCCACCAATTAAAATTCCAAGAAATATTGCAACCTCTGCAATCTTGTCAAAGACAGAATCAAGAAATGCACCTTTTTTAGATGTCTTTCCAGTGATACGTGCAACCTGTCCATCAACGATATCAAAGAATCCCGAAACAAGCAACAGGATACCACCGAAGATGAAAGAATAATCCAGATGAATTGCATAAACTATTGCAGATGCAAATGCAAAGCCCAGCCCTATCGCAGTCCAAAAATTTGCTGACAATCCTGTTGCAGCAAAAACTTTGCCAATATTTTGCAAGGCAGGCTTAAGGCCCTCTCTAAAGTTGTTAAGCATCTGATACCAGCCACATATCTAACAATAATTTATACCATATACTAAGAGCATGTCTGACATACTTTCTTGTGCTTTTAACAAAAAATCAAAAAATCTGATATAATAGTGCGTTTTAGAACTCTCATGGGCCTCATATCAAAAGGTGCAAAATGTAGTGTCACAGCATGCGATAATGACGGTGTACGATCCCTTACAGCTTCAAAGGTAGAAGGAACTGGAGTAGGCATTCCAAATGGTTTGAAAAAGGCAATTCTTTGCAAGGAACACTACA
>JAKEIJ010000166.1 GCA_022545805.1 Nitrosotalea sp.
ACATGTCAAAAAAGATAACAGAGTTTACCGAAATTCCAGTATCACAGACAAGAGTTGAGTTTCCAGAACTTGTAGAGTTTAAGCGTCTAAAAGGACGCAAGGTGTATCCAACAAAGGAATCGGCAGAGTTTGTGGATGAGCTTTTTACAGCAATTGCACACGAAGATGTCCAAAAAATAGCATCTCTTGCAGAAAAGCAAACTTTTCGATATCTTGTCTATTCCACCTATGCAAAGGGGTACATCTCGCAGATATCTACTACATATGGTGATTTTTATGAATCTGTAATATACCTCAACAAGTTCATTTTATCCAGTTACCCCCAGATAATACTACACAAGCAAGGTGAACCCTACGAGTCAAGGTTTGATCAAGTAAACTCTGGATATATTGGAGCCTTGAAGATGACTATCCTTGAAGAACAGATTCATTCAATACAAAATAATCTCTACAACATCAACAAAAATGCAGTATCTGAAGTAAATGCAATCAACGAAGAGCTTGCAAAGATCATTCTGAGTCTTGATGATGCCACAATAAAGAATCTTTACAACTATTTACAATTACCAGAAGTTCCAGACGAGTATCCAGTTGCAAAGAGGGCAAATCTGTTTTTCATATTAAATCCAGACAATTTCATAGTTCAGGTCTTGGGTCCAGATGTCATGACATTTACAAAGGTAACAGTGGATCCTAAAATTTTAGAAATGATTCCACAACTTTTAGACATTTATCAGAGATGGTTAAAGCCAATACAGGCACATCATGCAGCTTTTACAACAATGGAAGGGATGGCTGAGTTTGCAGTAAAAAATATCCTAAAAGATGATCAAGACTTTAAGAATTATCTAGTTACATTTGCAAACAGTGACATCTCATCATACCAAGTTAGAAAGAGCATGGGAACAGACTTTACGGAACACATCTTTGCAAAATTAGGCAAGAATACATACAAGACATTGATTGCAAATCCTCCCACAACTCGAGAACTCAAAAACCCAGAGAGTTATCTAAATAGAAAATGAATGAATTTGATCCATTTGCAGCAGAGTGGGTCTCTTATGCAAAAAGCCCACAATACACACTAGTTGAAAAGTGCCTAAAATTATCTCAGATATTAGAGTTCCCAGATCTTGACATTACAGAGTATGTCAAAAAACTACAATCGTTTGAACATGGATTGCATGACCACATATCTGATGTCAAAAATCCAATCTATCTTGTATCCATGCTAAACGAGTACATGTTCGACATTTTGGAGTTTGAAGGAAACAGTGATGATTACTATAACCCAAGAAACAACTTTCTCAACGTGGTAATTGAAAAACGTACTGGAATACCGATCACACTATCAATTATTTACATTGAACTTGCAAAGGCAATAGGGCTTGAGCTCAGACCAGTAGGGTTCCCTGGACATTTCCTTGTAAAATATTCAGAGGAGCTCATACTAGATCCCTTTAACAGAGGCAGCCTACTTGATGTCGAAGATCTCCAGGACATACTTGATGCCACATATGGTGAAGGAGTAGAGTTTGAGCCAGAATATTTGAATGATATAGAACCAGAAAAAATACTGATAAGAATTTTAAGAAATCTAAAGGGATCTTACACTGAATCCTTTAGTTATGACAAAACAATGCATTGCATCAACATGATACTAGGGCTTGATCCAGACTCATCAGAGGACATCAGGGACAAAGGAATAGTCCAGTCAAGACTGCTTCAAAACGATCTTGCTCTAGTATCTCTTAACAAGTATCTTGAGCTTGCACCAGAAGCAGATGATGTTGATGATGTACTAGAGATGATTAAAAGCATTAAAGAGAAATCTAGTCAATAATTGATTGTACGTCTTTTCCTTTTTTGATTAGTTTGTGTTCGTATCTTACAATCTTGTTTCGCATAGTTCCTTTGAGAACATCAATCTCATTTCTCAGGCTGGCTACCTCATCTTCAAGTCTAGCTACTCTTTCATAAATGGACTCGTCTTCGCCTGCCATATGTTTAATCTTCACTAGATATGACCTTAAAAATTTATGGTTTATTTTGTTGAGGGTTTTGTCAGTATTTTCTATAGGGTGAATTCGCCGTTGCATGATTGGCACTTGCCTTTCTCGCTGCCAATCAATCCTATTATCAAAATTTTTCCTATTGTACCGCATTTAGGACAGAGGCCGGTGGTAACGTTTTTTGGACCGCTTGATCTTGGTTTTACTGATTTTCTCCTTACCATTGAATAAATTCGCGAAATTCGGTTTATTAAGTTTAAGCGTAGATCGCAAAAAGCGCGGGGAGTGGGATTCGAACCCACGGGTCCTTACGGACATGGGATTAGCAATCCCACGCCCTACCAGGCTAGGCGACCCCCGCACAGATGTTGCTGAAATTTAAACTGTTATTATAACTTTGGAACTAGAGCTGGAATGAATTCTCCTATTCTTCCCCAAAACGTTTGTAGTTTTGTACAAGATCCTTGAGAGGAATTTTCTCTCCACCTACAATCTTCAAATCCACTTTGATCTTGCCTTTCTCAATTGTAATGATGTTGTATGTATTCTCAAAGAGTCCTCTCATTCTTTCAGAAGATACTGTTCCAGCATTTGCAATAGACAGATTTCCAAAATTCCAAAACCATGGCCTGTGCTTATGACCACAGATGACCAAGTCTATCTTACTTGCAAGTGCAGTTCGTAGCGCATCACCAGAATCTATCACAGTAACTCTGTCAGTACCAGTATCAGGAACTCCTATCAGGTGATGGTGCATTGCAAGTATCTTGGTCTTGTTTTCATATTTTTTCATGGTTCTTTCAAGCCACAGATTTTGTCTATAACCTATCTCACCCTCGTCCCTGTCAGGTCTTGCAGTGCCAAGCGTTACAAGTATAGTATCATCTTCTAGTTCATTTACAGAGTCAAATGGAAAGTATTTTTTGAATAAAAGATATCCCGTGTTTCTATAGTCATGGTTTCCACTCATTGCAATTATCTTTTCAGTCTCAAACTGTGAGAATTTGGCCTTGCATTTTTCATATTCCTTGAGGAGTCCCTCATTTGTAAGATCGCCTGTTGCTACAATGACTGATGGTTTTAATTGATTTATCTCTTCTACTGCAAGATCAAATGTTTCTTCTTTGAATTGCGTACCAACATGAATATCTGAAATCTGTACTATTTTCATAACAAAATATTCAATCAATGAGGAGTTTAAGCTTTGGGATTCATGGTAAAAAAATTTCAAACAATTTTCTAGTTAGAGTTAAATATACTGCTACTACAATTTCGCCTGATTTGGGAAAAAAGGCAGCAATAATCAGAGGAGACGGCATAGGCCCAGAGATTGTTGATTCAATGTTAAAAGTATTGAAGGCATGTAACACTCAAACTGAATTGGTTTTATGTGAAGCAGGTTCTGAACAATGGGAAAAACACGGTGGAGAAACATACATTCCAGATGCAACCATGAAGATCCTCGAAAACTCGGATGCAGGTTTCAAGGGACCTACAACTACCATTCCAAAACCAAATTCTCCAAGAAGTGTTGCAGTAACTTTACGACAAAAATTTAATCTATATGCAAACATCAGACCAATTAGGACATACAAGCGAATAACGCCTGACAAGACACTTGACTTTGTGTGTTTTAGAGAGGCAACAGAAGGTCTCTACACAGGAATTGAGTTCAAGATATCAGATGATGCAGCAATAGCAATTAGAAAAATAACAAGGCAGGGAAGTAGTCGTTTTATCAATTCGGCAGTATCATGGGCAAAAAAATATCATATGAACAAAATGGTTGCAATAACAAAGAGAAACATTCTCAAAGTTACCGATGGAATTTTTTGGGAAGAGGTAGAAAAGGCTGCCAAGGCAAATCCTGGAATATCAGTCGAAGAACTATACATAGACAACATGACCCAACAGCTTGTCATAAAACCCGAACAGTTCAATGGCTCAGTCTTGATAAGCACCAACCTCTTCATGGATATAATATCAGAGTTGGCATCAGGCATAATTGGTTCCATTGGACTGGTCTATTCTGCAAACATGGGAGACAGGTTTGCCATGTTTGAGGCAGCTCATGGAAGTGCACCTTCATTCAAAGGACTAAACAAGGTAAACCCAACTGCTGCAATTTTATCAGGAGCATGGATGGTAGAATATCTCGGAGAGACGCACATCAGAGATGCAATATTTGCTGCAACTGATCAAGTTATCAATGAAGGCAAGTATGTCACATTTGACATTGGTGGAAATGCAACTACAACACAAATGACAGATGCAATAATAGAGATTGCAAAACAGAAATTAAGAAAATAACCTAGCATTCAAACTAGATTTTGATAAGGCAAGAATAGATACTATGGATGCAATTAAAATAAGATATGTTATGTGATTAAATTCCGGAACGCTTGCAGTGTTATCATTTATTGTAAAGTTTGGTTGTATTATTGGAGTAGATGGGTTTTGAGCTGGCGTTGACTGTGGAATGGATATCAGATCAACTGACCTGTCATCATTTGCATTCATGTCACCTGCAGTATTTGCTGAATTTGCCTCAAAGAACAATTGGTATTGTCCATTTACTGGGTTACTCCACGTAAATGTTACAGGAACACTTTGTTTTACAGGTACATCCAACTTGACAAGACCGTTATAAAAGAGCGAAGAGTTGTTTGTTATTTTTAGTGTAAATATTATGGAACTTGCATCAGCATTTCCAGTGTTTTGAATCTGTTTTGTTATCACAATACCATTTGATGTATAATTTTGTTTTTCAATCCTTAGTGAATCTGGAACCCATGAAAGTTCTGCATGTGAGAATTCTTTTGTTACCACAACAACTCCGGATGGTCGCATGTCAGTCTTGTCATAATAGCTGTATTTTCCAACGGTGCCAAAGAACTGAGTAAATGACTTGCCAGGTAGTATGTCTCCACTGTCAAATACTCCCTGTGGACCATAGTTTGAGGTTCCAGTTGTAGCAGTGTGGGTCTTGTTGCCTTGATTTACCCATGTGACAGTATCCCCTACAGCAACATTTACCTGAAATGGCTTATAGCATGACGGACTAGGTGTGCAGTGATTGTTGGATGTATCATTTAATATGATCACTTGGGTGTCAAGTGCATGCGCGTTTGCAGCAGATGCTGCATAGAAAATAACAGCTATTGTAACAGCATAAACCACATGATGGAATTTCAATAACATCAATTTTGCTTCTTTACACATAAACTAGATGTACTTGTTATAAGAAAATCATATTAGGGCTTATCTTTTCGTACATTCAATTATAATCAACTCTTCATAGAACAGTTTCTTTTTTGCTGCAATTGTAACATGAAATCCAAGAGACTCTGCCAGTTGTACATGTGTTTCATACTTTGCAAGTGAAGAGGTCAGAAATATCATCTTGCCATTTTTTTCAATTCTTGAGCTGGCAGATTTTATTATTATACTTGGAATCACAGTACCGTCAGAGAGTCCATCTACTGCAGGATCAAGCAACTCGTCAGATGGCAGATACGGCAAGTTGCATACAACTAGATCAAATA
>JAKEIJ010000167.1 GCA_022545805.1 Nitrosotalea sp.
ACATGGTGATTGTTAAATAGTTCATCATAAAATCTAATTGATTTTATGTCAACAAATTCTAACATTCCATATCTTGATAATTCTCTTCCAAATCCACTCCTCTTTATCCCTCCAAATGGAACTCTTGGGTCAGAAACCAACACATTGTTTACTGATACCATTCCAGAGCGCACCATTCTTGATAATTTTTCTGCTTTCTCAAGATCGCTAGTCCAGATGCTTGCTCCTAGTCCATATACCGTATCATTTGCAATTTGGATTGCCCTTTTCTCATCAGGTACCACAGTAATTGGCGCGATGGGACCAAAACATTCCTCATGAGATATTAGCATCTTTGAAGAAACTTTGTCAAGGATAGTTGGTTCATAGAAAAATCCTTTTTTCTTTGTTGGTTTACCCCCAGTAAGTATTTCGGCACCATTTTTTACGGCATCTTTTACCATGATACTTACATTTTCTAACCCTGCCTTGTTAACAAGTGGGCCAATATCCGTCGTTTCAGATAAAGGATCACCTACAACTAATTTTTCCACCTTTTGTACAAATTTCTTGGTAAACTCTTTTGCTACGCTTTCTACCACCAAGAATCGCTTTGATGCGATGCAACTCTGGCCACAATTTATGAATCGTCCCTTTATGGCACCATTTACGGCTTTATCGATATCTGCATCTTCACAGACTATGAATGGATCGCTTCCCCCAAGCTCTAGGACACATTTTTTCCATTGGGATGTTGCCCTTTGAGCAACAATTGCTCCCACTGTAGCACTTCCGGTGAAAGTTACCCCATTAATGTCCGAATCTATCAAGGGTTCTACTATCTTCGAGTCACCAATTAGAGTCTGAAAAACACCATCAGGTAATTCTATATTCTTGAAGATTTTTTCTATCTCTATACCACATTGCATTGTAGCACTTGCCGGCTTGAGGATTATGGTATTTCCTGACATCAAATTTGGAGCTGCAAATCTCAATGCTTGCCAATATGGAAAATTCCACGGCATTATGCTTCCTATGATGCCGATGGGTTCAAATGTAATGATGCTTTTTCTAGCATCGGCATTTGCCACTTCATCTTTGAGAAAAGTCTCCCCATTATCTGCATAGTATTCCATTACCCATGCACATTTTTCTACTTCCGAAAATGATTCCTTGAGTGGCTTTCCCATTTCAGTGGTACAAGTATGTGCTAAATCCGATTTCTTTTTTCGTAATTCAGAGGCAAAATCATGTAAAAAGTCTGAGCGCGTTTTTATATCTTTTTTCCAGATTTCAAATGCAGTTCTTGATTTTTTGACAGACTCTTTTATTTTTTCTTTGGAGATTACTTCGTACTCTTTTATGACTTGTTCAGTAGCAGGATTGATTGTTTTTAATTTCACAATTCGTATTAAAATAACAAATGATTTTAATCTGACTGACAAATTTGTCTAGGTTACCAACAGTCTTGTCAATGATACTTACATCAACGTAAGCGATATTTTAATATCGAAAATATCAAAACAGAATATGCATGCAGCACAAATTGTTAAAGTAAAAAAACCTCTTGAGATAGAGGAACTCGATGTACCTGAACCTAGAGGTTCTGAAGTTTTAATCAGAGTAAAATCAGCTGGCGTCTGTCATAGCGATATACATCTTTGGGAGGGAGGATATGAGGGTCCAGGAGGAAAATTTCTAAAGACCACTGACAGAGGCGTGAAATATCCGCTTACTCCAGGTCATGAGGTTGCAGGAATAATTGATAGTATTGGTGAAAAAGCTGAGGGATTTGTCAAAAAGGAAAGGGTTTTGGTTTTTCCTTGGATAGGAGAAGGTCTGTGCCCCGCTTGTCGAGTTGGAGAAGAGAATCTTTGTGACAAACCAAGATCATTGGGAGTATATCAAAATGGGGGTTATGCAGAATATGTTCTTGTTCCAAGCTACAAATATCTAGTAAAACTGGGGAACATGGATACTGATACTAGTGCACCATTATCCTGTGCAGGAATCACTGCTTATAGTGCAGTAAAAAATGCACATCTAAAGCCTGCCGACAATGTCGTTATTGTAGGTGCTGGAGGTCTGGGATTGATGGCAATCCAGCTTGCAAAAGCAGTTACCGGTGCAAGAATAATTTCTTTGGATATTGATGATAAAAAACTAAAAGTTGCAAAGTTAAATGGCGCAGATTCCATTGTGAACTCAAAAAGTGAGAATGTTAAAAAATCAATAATGGAATTAACTGAAGATCTTGGTGTGGATGCAGTTATTGATTTTGTTAATGGCAGCAAAACTGTAGAAACAGACATGACGATACTTAGAAGGCGAGCAAGAATTGTCCTTGTAGGACTTTTTGGTGGAGCTTTGCAATTAAACTTGGTTTCCATGCCCACAAAAGCATACAAAATAGTAGGATCCTATACAGGCTCAATCACGGATATGATAGAATTGGTATCCCTTGCAAAAAGAAAAGTTATCAAACCTGTAATCTCAAATAAATTTAGTCTAAACCAGGCTACAAAAGCACTAACAATGCTAAGGGATGGCAAGATTGCTGGAAGAGGAATAATAAACCCTTGATCTCATTACGGTACAAAACAAAATTCATGTGAGATTATGTCCAAAATAGCTGATAACCACTGTCATGAAACGGTACTTGTATTGCAAGGAGGGGGTTCACTTGGCGCTTACGAATGTGGTGTATACAAGGCTGTAGACAAACTCAAAATAAAATGTGATATTGTAGCTGGTACATCAATTGGAGGAATCAACGCTGCCATTATTTCTGGAAGTAAGAGCGGAAAAGCCTCCGAGGATCTTGAAAATTTCTGGTTCACTCTAGCAGAAACTGTTACACCGTTCTACCTTCCTGAAAAAATGAGACAGATTG
>JAKEIJ010000168.1 GCA_022545805.1 Nitrosotalea sp.
AATAAAACACGACGATATGTCATAATTGGATTAGCTTGCGTAGCCGTTATTGCAACCTTGTTTGTTTATCAAAGTACAAATTTCAAAACTCAAGCCCCAGCCCAAGTTCAAGTTATGACTAACATCACAAAATCAAATCAACCTACCCAATTCGTTCAATCAAGTTACACACCTCAAGAACCAAACATGACTCTAGCAACAATCAATATCGCATTGCTTGAACAAGACATACACAAAATAGCAAACCAAGCAAGACAAACAAATGGTGTACAACCCATCAATTATGATTTTAAACTATCAGATATTGCCAGGACACACAGTCAAGACATGTCAGTACACCAGTTCTTGTCAGACAACACATACGATGGAGGTCATAACTTGAATTACAGATACATGTTTGCAGGATACAATTGCCAAGCTAGCTCATCAGAATATTCCACAAGTAATGAAAATATTGCCGTAGTTACTGTGCAAGGCAACGAAACACAGATTGCACAACATATTGTCAACACCTGGTTAGACAGTGTTGCAGACCGTAACAACATCTTAGATAGTGGACATCAAAATGAGGGCATTGGCGTTGCATTGGCAGAAAACAAAATGGCAGTTTATGCAACACAAGATTTCTGCTAGTACCTTTGAAGGACGTTATTTTGTGAGTTTGAACCTGTTAGATTTTAAAAAATTAGGTTCAGAATCTAAATAATCAAAATTAAGGCGCCGGGAGAGAGATTTGAACTCTCGTACCCTTGCGAGTACGCGCTCTATGGTGTATAATTTCCAGGCGCGCGCCCTACCAGGCTAGGCGACCCCGGCATCGATTCGCCAATTCAATTTCGTTGTCAAATCCACCATATATTACTGTAAGAGATTATCGTTTTGCAAACTTTATTTTGTAAATCATGGCAACTGTTGTAGAGCCTATGAATGGTGCAGTCAAGTATAACCACAGGTCATTAACATAACCAGTTATCATTGCAGGTGCCAAAGATCTAGCAGGATTCATGGATGCTCCAGAGATGAATGCAAAAAAGAAGATGTCTAGACCTATCATTGCACCTATTACGATACCACCAAAACCATGCAACCCCTTTGTATGAATAACAGTTAGGATTACTGCCATTAATAGTGCAGTGACTAGAACTTCAATGCCTACAATTAACGGAATTGAAAAATGATAATCTGGTGCATTTGCCCCAAGATTTGCTTGTGTACCAATAACATATCGTACAAAGAGGCTTCCTAGTAATGCGCCAATTATTTCTGCAGCAAAATAAAGACCCAAGAGTTTTTTTTCCAAATGTTTTGTTACAAGAAAACCAATTGTAACTGACGGATTGAAGTGTGCCATGGATATTTTACCAAATGCATATACCATGAGTGCAACTGCAACTGCAGGTGCCAAGGCAACAAACCATAATCCAAATGTTCCAACATATTTTGCATCAAGAACTACGGAACCTGTAGCAAATACTACAATAACAAAGGTTCCAAGCATTTCAGCAAAAAATCTCTTTTGGTTAAGAGATAATCTACTTGTTATTCCAGAGTCTTGCAAAGCTCCCTTACCTTTTGTTCAATGTCATCTCTAATCTCTCGGACCTTGTCAATTGGCTTCCCCTTGGGATCCTCAATATTCCAGTCAACAGAGTCTCTCATGAATACAGCAGGACACTCTGTCTTGTCCATGCATCCCATATTCACGCTCAAAACAGAATCTTCAATAATTTCATTTGTTAGTATTTTTGGTGTCTGGGAACCAAGGTCTATGCCAACTTCTTTCATTGCTTGCACAGCAACCGGATTTATTGTACCAGAGGGTTTTGTTCCAGCACTTATCGGCTCATACCCTTTTGGAGAATATCTTCTAAAGAAAGCTTCGGCCATCTGACTTCTTCCAGCATTTTCTACACACACAAAGAGTATCTTTTTGGAATCAGGCATGAAATATTTATATAAATATGAATTTATATAAATCTTAATTTATATGAATGGAATGACTTTGCTCAAATGCATCTGCGAAGACACGCGCTTTAACATACTGGAACTATTACAAAAAAACAAGGAAATGTCTGTAAATGAATTGGTCATGAAACTAAAAAAAGACCAACCACTGGTATCACATCACCTCAAGGCACTAAAACAATGCAAAATTGTAAATTCAAAGGAAAATGGAAAATCAACAATGTATTTCATATCAGGCAAAGAAATTTCAGTTCTGATAAAAGAGATAATAAAAACAGGAGAAAAAATTGCAGTAAAGTGTGAAGACCCTGCATGCAGTTGTTAAAAATCACTTGAAAATATTTATCGTAACAGACTTTTTCAGCACTTCAGAATCTGAAGATGCGCTTGAAATTATTTTATATCGTCCTTGATACGTTTTGCTTCCATCTGTCTTGATCTGATCCCATACAAAGTTTTTCTCCTCTTGTGGTTCCAGCTTTGAAACCACTTGGGCAGATATTGGAGCATATATTATGGTACCATCAAGCTGTGCAATTTTCAGACCATATGACGCATCTGAAAATGTAAGAGGTACAGTTCCCGAATTTATTATCCTAATACCAACTGGTTCCCCAAGATGATAGTTGATTTTTTCTGGGATAATAGTCAGGGATGGCCCTTCGGTATACACCAGAGTTGGAATTTGGTTTGCAATCTGTGAGAGATAAATGCCCAAGATTCCGGCAGCAACCAGCCCAACGATGAAAAATATGGCTGCGCCTTTTGGAATCAACTTAAAAAATTCAGGTTTGATTCCTTTTTAATTGTTAACTACTGCCTTTGATCTCCAACTTTTCGGATACGTGTTTGGAGCCATGATGATTCTTTTTATCTTAAAGGCAAAGCCCTTGGTGTTTTCGACAATCTCATCTTCGTCAAGGGTGGCCTCTGCTAGTGCCACCACCTCACCTTTTTGCGTGTATATTGCAACAAAATCTCCACGCTTCAGTCCATGCGAGATCTCCAAAATTCCTGGTATTGCAAGCTGTGCTCCATGACACAGTGCATCAACTGCAGAGTCTCTTATTACAACAGACTTGATCTCGCTTAATGTAACTTCGATTGGCATCATTATTCTACGTAGTTTTGTGTCATCACCATTTTCTTTCCACATGGCATATGCATCAACCAGGTCATGCATCTTCACCAGATTGGAATCCTCGTTAAAGTGTCCCACCCTAGTTCT
>JAKEIJ010000169.1 GCA_022545805.1 Nitrosotalea sp.
GATTGCATCTGCGCTAGAACAAATTCCTGGAAAACCTATCATAAATTCCATCAATCTTGAAGGTGATGGAAGCAGGTTTCACTTGCTTGCGCCTCTGATGGTAAAGTATGGGGTTCCTGCTGTTGCAATGTGTATTGGACCAAAAGGAATGGCAAAGACCCCTAGAGAAAAACTAGAAACTGCAGAACTCTTGGTTGAGACTGGAAAAAAATATGGTCTGACTGAAGAGCATTTCATTTTTGATGTACTTACATTTACCTTGGCTACTGGAGAAGCAGAATTTTTGGATGCTGGAAAAAACACTTTGGAAGGAATTCGCCTTGTCAAAGAAAAATTTCCACATTCATTTACAACACTTGGACTGAGCAATGTCAGTTTTGGTCTTTCTCCTCGCGCAAGAAAAATTCTAAATGCAGTATTTTTGTATCATGCAGTAAAATATGGACTTGATACTGTAATCATCAATCCAAAGGATGTCATACCGTATACAGAGATTGACGACAAAGAAAAAAAGATTGCAGAAGATCTAATATTTAACAAACATCCCAATGCACTAGCTGATTACATTGCATATTTTGAAAACACCAAAGGAACTGTCCAGACTACAAAGAAGGTAGATGTAGACCCAACTTGGCCTGCTGGAAAACGAGCAAACTTTAGAATTGTAAACAGATTACGTGATGGAATAGAAAATGATGTGGTCAGTGCAATTGCAGACAAAATCACTACCAAGTTTAGCCTTGTGGAAAAAAATGGCAGACTAGAGATTGATGCCCCACGTGACATGACTCATCAGGCTGCTATTGTGACACTAAACGAGGATCTCTTGCCTGCAATGAAAGAGGTGGGCGACAAGTTCGGCTCAGGAGAGCTAATCTTACCGTTTGTGCTCAAGTCTGCAGAATGCATGAAGGCTTCTGTTGCAGAACTTGAAAAATATCTCTTAAAAGAAGAAGGGTCAAGCAAGGGACGGTTGGTACTCGGAACAGTTTATGGTGATGTCCATGACATTGGAAAAAATCTTGTAAAGACAATCTTTGAAAATAATGGATATACTGTATACGATCTTGGCAAACAGGTGCCAATGCAAAAATTTATTGAAAAAATTGAGGAAGTAAATGCTGATGCAATTGGTCTTTCTGCATTATTGGTATCCACATCAAAACAGATGCAGTACTTTGTAGAATATGCAAGAAAGAACAACATGAAAATCCCTGTTCTTTGTGGAGGTGCTGCAATCAACTCTAATTACATCAATAGAGTTGCAAAGGAAGGTGGAATTTACACTCCGGGTGTATTTTACTGCAAGACAATGTTTGATGGGCTAAAAATGATGGATAAACTAGTCTCATCTGAAAAACAACAATTTATCCAAGAGTGGCATGAAAAAATTGAAAAATGGAAGGAGCCAATTTTTGAAAAAGCAGAGGTACCAGAGTTTGCTCACAGCGGAATTGTCCCAGTAACGCCACCAGTTTCTACTAATTTGAATAATGTAATTCGACTGGAGCC
>JAKEIJ010000017.1 GCA_022545805.1 Nitrosotalea sp.
AATAGTAAGATATCTCTTCTTTTTGGGGTTACTCCTTCTGCATTCATCCCGCCTTTTGATACTATCAATTCTGATACAATGATAGCATTTTTTGAAAATAACTTCAAGTATATTTCAGCAGATGTATCTCAGGATAACTCAACTTCTTTCACAAAAAGTGTACAAGTTTATCATGTTCCTGGAACTGCCCAAATGAGCAATCTAACTGGTAATGATAGCATCTGGCGTCATTATGATAATCAACACATTCTTGTAAAAATAATGTCAGATATACACAAGTATGGCTATTCTATGGTAATATTACATCCCCCTGAATTTGCACAAAGACTACAATCTCATTATACAAATGATGTGAATGCAACTCAAATCAAAAACCTTGGACTGCTCATTGACAGTATCAATAAAAGTGGTATCAAAATAGTAACTATGGATCAAATTCCAACTAACATGCAGGGCAAACACTACCCTGGTTGGCTGAATAGTGTTTTTGTGTTAAATGAAAAAGGGGTAATTTCTGACAAGCAAGTTTTATCTAATGTCAATTACTTGATGACCAAGAAAATTATTACCTAATCATGGTATCCAAATAAATTAAAACTGAATTAGTTGATTATACTTATTTAAGACTTGTTCATTTTCGTAACTGAACAAAGTTACGCAAGGTACTAAATTAACTAATTAAAACTATTCTAGGGTGTGAATGTGTTGATTATGTCCACAAGTACAAATGATCCTTGATAAAAATAAAAATGTGCAAATTAAAACTGGTGTAAGACTCTTAACGTTTTTTACAATTTTTCTATTACTGTTTAACTGTGGTTCAAATTTGGTTTCAATTAGTGCCAACGCACAAGCGGAAAACATTGCAGGATCTAACACTTACCCAGGTACACAAGGCCCCTGCAAGTGCGTAGTCTTTAGACTAGATGATGTAAACAGCGATTTTCTAACAAAAGTACAGATAAATTTAATGGATCAGTTCATTTCACAAAACCAAAGCATTTCGCTAGGACTTATAATGCACAGAATAATCCCAACATCTCCAGTAGTTGAAAAAATTAAGGAAGGAAAACAAAAGGGCTTGTTTGAACTGGATCTTCATGGTTGGGATCATGTTGATTATTCACAACTGAGCAAAGAAGAACAATTTGGAACATTACAGAAAGCTAGTGACAAAATGAATACAATTTTTGGTCAACACTCACAAGTCTTCATACCTCCATATAACAAGTTCAATGGTGATACCATTGGAGTTTTACAATCTGTAGGAGTTCGAATATTTAGTTCAGATACATCGGCTGATAGAAATCCATACTTTGTAGCAAATGGAATGAATGAAGGCAGCTCTAACCTGACATTATATCACCTTCCAGCTATGACTAGTTTCAAAGATGACAATGGAAATGGTACTTGGATAAAAGTTCCTATACAGACAATCTTGAATGATGTGGATGATAGTGTAAACAGATATGGTTATGCGGTGGTTTTATTACATCCCCAGAATTTTGCAAAGATGGTAAACAACGTATTTGTTGACACTGTGGATGAAAATGAAATTAACGATTTGTCTCTATTGATAGAACAGATGAAATCTGAACATCTGCGAATTACAACATTTGCAAATGTAATAGGATCGCAAGTGTCTACTTCCTCTAATATACAACCCGCTCCTGAATTTTCTGGAATGGAGATCATTGTTTTGGTAGTATCAATATTGTTAGTTATTGGGTTTTCAGTCACCAAAAACAAATACCATATATCCAAATCCTAATATAAAAATCAGGAAATTGGTGGATTGATCTCTCTTATACTTAATTTTTTGAAATCAAATTCTGCATTGTCTGCCCTGAATTGTTGCTCTGTGCCTCCCCATGATATTATGTCATCATTATTCATTGAATTTCCCGTTGTGATGTTCTTGCATCCATATTTTGCAGGATCACCTGGGACTGGCCAACCTGAATCTATTTGTTCAAATACCTTGTGCCAATTATTGTTGTCTTGATCATCTACCCAAATTTCAAATTTTACTGCAGTGTTATTTTTGATATTATATGTCATGGTCTTCATTCCAATCCAACGGTCGGCTAATGGGGTTGTAATTCCTGTAGTGGCAAATGTTTCTGAATAGCTTGATTTGTCTCCTGCATGGTAGAGTGATTTTTGAACTTCTGCGTTTCCATCATAGGTTATGCTTGAGTAATATGAATACCCCTGGCAAATTGAGACGTGCGGACTACCACTTCTTGTCACATGGGTAAACTCTTGAGGATAATGAGTGCTATTCTGTAATCTGTAGTACCCGGTCATTTCTGTGTTCAACCAAAGTGTATTTGGTGGCGAATTCACTACTAACCTTACTCCTTCATTTTCTGGAACATCGATTCTTTTTGCGTGCCATGAATCATCCGTAGGGTTTTTGTAAAGTTGCATACATGTTGTCGGATCATCACAACTGGCGTTTGAATCAGGACCTGTGTAAAACATTGTATCATTTAATGGGTCACCTGAATTCATGTACCATTGAGGGCCATCTTTTTTTGTTGGATAGATCTCCTTGACACCGAAAACATCATCTGTTTCACTTACTGGTGGCATGTTGATCATAACCGAGTCATTATTGTAACTGATATTTGTCTTGAATCCTTGGATTGCGTAATTATTTGATCTTGTATCTATGTGGTAACTGTAGTACCCGTCAGGTTGAATATTAGTAACTGGTATACTGTCAGTCTTGTATAGCGTTCCATTGTCAAAGAAAACCTGAACTAGTATATTGGTTCCATCTCCAATGGGGTATAATTTTATATCAATATCGTGAGAGTCAATCACAGTTCCGTTTCCATATGCAGCATTGCGATAATTTTGTTCTAATAACCCACTAAGTGTAGATGACGTATTTTTTGTCCATCCTCGCTCAAGTAAGGAATCAACTGTTTCCGGTTTTACGCATGCTGGGGAATTATCTCTTGTTTTCATAATCAGCTGAAGATTTTCTTTACAAATAATCATGTTTGCAGAAATTCCTGCATTGTATTGTTCTAGTGGACTCTTCGTTATGAGCCATTTCGGGATTAGATCATGCAAGTCGCCTGTTTCATTCTGCCCAAAGACGTTAGGTAGGATGATTGATATTGCATAAATAATAATTATTGAAAATAATGCTCTCAAATACTGATAATTTATTTCATAGTTTAAAAAATTGGCGTATCTTACATGTGTAAAAAAATCTGATTAAAAAATTACGGTACTTTAATTTTGACACCACCTGACACAACTAGCCTCCAAATGCCTATCAATTATTCTTCAAAATAAAATATCACAGAGATGAATGAATTACACTATGGTAGAATATGCAATGAATCCTTGCTTATATTTTCTATTTTCGCATCACTTCTAATATTATCTGTAATACAGCCTGCATTGGCAATTTCACCTGATAAAGTGGATGTTAATGCAAATACCAAGTCCGTAGTAACAACACTTCCTGTTCTATCAAAGCCTGTAACGGTGAATGATGTATCCACAACAAATGTTGTTTCTGACAAAAACACCTGTCCTTGCATCGTGTTCAGGTTGGATGATGTACAAGGATCATACTTGTCTGACATTCAAATGAAAATCATGGATGTCTTTCAAAAGAAATATGCAAGTCTCAGTATTGGAATCACTGGTTATAATCTCACCCAAGATGGTAAACTAGTCTCATATTTACAAAACAATCTCAAATCTGGGCATGCTGCTACCGAGATCGCAAATCATGGTTGGAGGCATGAGGACTTTGCTAAGTTGAGTCTGTCACAACAGGTTGTCTTGATGAATAAAACTAATCTTGAATTAAACAAGATGTTTGGCAAAAAGCCAAATGCGTTTCTTGTACCATATGGCATGTATGATAATGACACTCTAAAGGCAATCAAACAACTGAAAATGAATGTAATCAGTTCTAGCATATGGAGCGAGGACAAATTTGTTTTAGCCCAGGGAAAAATAACCGCAAATAAAGATTCACTAGGACTCTACCACATCCCGTCCATGACTGAATTTCAAACTGATACTGGAAATGAGACCTATTGGACAAACATTCCGAAAGATAGGGTAATTGATAGTATAAATTCACACATAGCAAAATATGGATATGATGTATTTTTAATACATCCACAAAATTTTGCAACGCTTGTAAATGGTCAATACGTCAACACTGTTGACACAACACATCTCGATGAACTTGCAAGTATAATTGATTATGTAAAGTCAAAACACATTCACATTTCGACAATTTCTGAAATTGCTGGGCTTGATCATACTAATATCACACCAATTGTAAAACCTGTTGTAATTACCTCAAAACCAGTAGATGCCCCTATTTCAAAATCCTCTTCTGGCGTTGATGTTAATGCCATAGACTCTACAGATCAACCAAGAGTTGCAAAATACGTGGAGCCAAATGGCTCATTGACGATGAACATACAATATCCTAGTGCTGATCCTGCCAATGCTCATATGTTGTCAATGAAAATCTATCGTGATTTTGACACAAAGCCCTACATGGAATTATCATCCATATCTGATAACCCTTACATCGTAACGCTTCCAATGTATCATCAATACAAGATACAGACATTTGTTAACAGTATGCTTTCAAGTGTGAATTTGGCTACACTTGATAGCACAAATCAAAATATAGATGTCAATATTCCATGGGGCGGAACCATACTTGTTTCTGCATATTTCAGTGATGGTCAAACACCAATTTCTGGCGCTAGTGTATCCATAAGATCTCAAGATAATATAACACGAGCAACCGGAGTTACCGATTCTGATGGGTCGGCAACTAGGTTTTCACTTCCATCCACAAATGTTGATGGTAATTACTACATCATTGATGTAAAAATAAACAACCATCTGGCTTTCTCTTCTGATCCTGTTACCTTATCGCCTGAGGGTATTAATAAAATCAAACTGGTTGCGCCTTGGCATTCCATGATTGAAAATCTCATCACCGTCAAAGTATACAATCAAACCAAAGTCTTACCTTCCAATGGACAGACATACTCAGTTCAAATGTATGACGACCAAGGAAACAAACTATCAGAATCTCCAGTTAACATACACGGCGAGGGCCATTTCTGGTCAATGCAAGTGGGAGACTATGTCTTCAAGGTTGTAAAGGCAAGTAACGGTACCGTGCTTGGTAACATGTTTGTCACTGTAGATGGTACAAAGGATAACTTTGACATGACAATTCAAAATCACCTCTCTGAAACAAAACCGGTCTTGAACTAAATAGTGTGATATGAAAAGTACATCATACAAGAAACTTGAGGTTGTTGAAACTGATTTAGATGATCTTGATAAATTTGAGTTCGACGAACTTGATGACTTGAAAGAATTCTTTGAAGATTCTGATACAAAAGATCTTTTTACTGTAACAAATTTTAAAATATAAAAAGAGAATTTGGATTTAGTCCAAAAGCAAGTTGTTTTATTTAAAATTCAATCTTGTCTTTTTCAGTAAGAAGAAATTTCTTTGATTTTCTTACACCTTTTAGATCAAACCAGCTTATCTTCAGCATCACTTTCTTACCTTTGATCTCATCAATAGTTATCTTGTCAGCTATCTTTACAAGCTCACCTAGTGTTTGATTTGACATTTTTTACTTAATTTTGTTTTTCAATTTGATTCTTGGGACGAAATTAAATACACATGTTATTCAAAAAATTCCACGCTATGATGTTTCTCTAGAAAATACATGATCTCCGATGATCGTTTAAGCTAATGTTATGATAAATCAGCTATCTTGTTGAAGATGTATAATATGCAAAAATTACCCTTATACTATTAATGCTCCAGACATCTCAATTAGATAGAAACACAGAAACTACATGTGTAATGATTAATTGTGAATCAGGTTCTGAGGGTAGGATTATTGATGAAATTCGTGAGATACATGGCGTAAAAGAATGTGTCAGAACAACAGGTCCCCATGATATCCTGGCTATTATAGAATCTCGTACTGTGGAATCGCTCAAGGAAATCATTGAAAACAAGATTCGCAAGATTCCAAATGTCCACGCAACTACAACCCTTGTCATAGCAACCAAATTCTAAGAATTCGTTCTACTATAGTATAACAAAACAAAACTACTTGTGTCAGTGTGTATTGCTTTATCTCATGAAGGCAATGAGCTATAAAAAATTCCGCGAGTCTGAAGCGTCTTACTATGATACAATTGAAGGCAAAATGTCACGGACTGACGTAATAAAAAAGCTAGAATCTTTTCTGTCTGAAAAACTAGGTGAGGGTCAGGATTTCTTTGATCAATACAAAATACGTGAAGTTTGAATCTATCTTGTTGCACTATGTGTAAGTTTGTCATGAATCTGTGCTAGGATAAGTTCTGCTTTTTCCTTGTTCTCAAATGTCTCTGCTTTTTCATCCATGATTGCATCGATTTCATAACTCTTGTCAACTAGAACATTTGCGACATGATCATCTAGAGTTCCATTGCCCATTAGATAGTATGCAAACACTGTATTTTTTTGTCCGATTCTGTGCAATCTGTCTTCTGCTTGTCTGTGTATTGCAGGACTCCAATCAAGCTCTGCAAATATAACATATCGTGCGTTGCTCAAGTTTATGCCAACATTTCCAGCTCGGAGACCGGCAATGATTAATTTGGTCTCACCATTTTGGAATCTGTCTATTCCTTCTTGTCTTTCCTTGTCGCTTTGGCCGCCTATGATTGATGCTGGTGAATATTCTGAAAGGCTTCGATGTAACAATTCATGAATTGCCTTGTGATGGCAAAACACTACGACACTTTCCTCAATCTCCATTATGTTTTTGACAAATTCTATAACGTGTGGAACCTTTGCAATTCCTGCTGCCTGTCGCTCGCTCTGTATTGCTCTCTTGTATGATGAGAACTTGTCAAATGCACTTGTTGCACTTTTTTGCTCCTCTTCCAATCTTTCCCAAATTTTTCCAAGTTCCGTTTGATAATAATTGATGTCAGAATCGATAAGTTCCTTGTATCTTACCTTGTCTTTTAGCTCTTTTAGAACATCTGATTTTTTTCGTCTCAGCATGACATGCTTTCGCAGTTCCTCTCCTAAACTTGCACGCTTGTTCTCAAGAACAATTGCCTTTCCTTTTTCGTTTACATAACAGAAGTATTCACAAAACTCTTCAAACGTTCCAAGAAGACCAGGTCTTAGTATGTCTACGATTGGCCATATCTCTGAACCCCTATTGTAAATTGGGGTTCCAGATAACCCCACTCTGTATTTCACAGAATCCAGTGCGGCAAGTTTTTTCACCGCTGTATATTTTTTAGTGGTCTTTGATCTAAGATGCTGTACTTCATCACAGACAAGTGTCTTGATGTTTAGCTTTGCAATATCGTCCATTCTTTTGTGCAACAAATCATAATTTATGATGTAGACGTCATATTTTCCAAGTTCTTGGGCTTTACCAGTCCTTATGAGAACAGATGATGGATGTTCATTTTCTGAAATTTTTCCATTGCGGCTGCGTTTTTTGAGGAATTTCTGGGTTTCTCTTTGCCAGTTGTTAAGCGTTACAAGTGGGGCAACAATCAGTACTGGAAATGTCTGTTTCTCTGTTGCAAGATATGCCAAAGTCTGGAC